>JBOHKJ010000096.1:0-4369 GCA_050728975.1 Kiloniellales bacterium
ACCGCCTGTGCGCTGACCGCAACTGCGCTCGGCGGCCACGCCCGGGTCGGCTTCGAAAACAATCTCTACTTGCCCGGCGGCAGCATCGCCACTGACAATGCTGCGCTTGTGCGGTCGGTCGCCGGCGGGGCGGCAGCGATCGGACGGCCGGTGGCCCGCGCCGACGAAACCCGAGCGGTCATGGGGGCGGCGGGCAGCTGACGTGAGCGAGGCCCACGGACTCGCGGACGAAAAGCTGACTGCCGATGTGTCCTGCACGACCTCGATCGAGGATGGACGAAGTCGACGAGGTTACGGCCTATCGGCTCGGTAACTCGATCTTCGAGCGGTTGCACCGTTTGACGGATCGGCACGCCGCGCTCTATGGCCCCGATCGTCTGGAGAGCCTCCCCCGGCCATATTAGCGGTAACGAAGCTTCTGGACCGGACATGTCGACAGGCACGCGTAGCGACCAGAGGCCCGCCATCGCCTTCGACGACAGCTTCGCCGGGCTATCGCGCTCGGCGCTCGAGAGCATGTTGGCCGCCGGCCGCGAGGTGATCGAGGTGCATCGCGTGCTCGCCAAGACCGGAGACAACGTGGTCAGCGAGCTGCTACGCGACCAGGGAACCTTCTACGAGTGGGATCACTATCCGAAGGGCGACGTCTACGACCAGGAAACCCACAGCCAGTACTACTATCACGCCCATCCGGAGGACCAGCGCTTCGGCGAGGAGCACGGTCACTTCCACACCTTCCTGCGGCCCAAGGGCATGCCGGCGGGCATCGAGCCGGCGCCGCTTCCCGGGGTGCCGCAGGTCAAGGACCACAACGACGCGCTGTCCCACCTGATCGCCATCGCCATGACCAAGGGCGGGGTGCCGTTTCGCCTCTTCACCGTCAATCGTTGGGTCACGGGAGAGGTCTGGTATCGGGGGTCCGACGTGATCGCCATGCTCGACCGCTTCGCGATCGACCACGCGCGCCCCTCGTGGCCAGTCAACCGCTGGATCGGCGCCTTGCTGGCGCTATTCAGGCCGCAAGCGGTGGCGCTTCTGGAGGCCCGGGACGCGACCGTGGCGGCCTGGGAGAATCGCAATCCTGGGGTCGATATCTATGAAGATCGTGCGCTGGAGGTGACCTCTTGTCTCGATATCTCGATCGACAGCCAGGTCCGGGCAGTGGCCAAGGCGCTACAGCGTCCAAGCTGACGGGCTCGCCGGCGCTTCTACGAACGCGCCGGAGTTCGGACAAATTGCCCTAGCGTGGAGCGGCAAAACGCCCGGCTTTGGGCCATTCGCGGGTGCGCCATTAAAGCTCGATTAATGGTGATGGACTGATACTCCTTCTCGCCGGCGGAGCCCTGAGGAGCGAGCCTTCGGCCGCTTCCCAGGCCTGTCGAGCGTTCGCCGCCGCAAGGCCCAGCCAACAGGAAGGTCAGTTCCTGCCATGACTGAAAGGCTTACTCCCGCCGACGTTCAGAAGCTCTTGAGCGACCCCTCGGCGGAAGCTCGCGTGGAGACGACCGTCAAGGTGGCTCAGGGCTACAGCGGCTCCGAGCTGAGCGCGAACGAGCGCAAGATTGCCGAGGATATCCTTCGCGCGCTGTCCAAGGACGTCGAGGTGCGGGTGCGCGAAGCGCTGGCGGCCCATATCAAGGCGGCGCCCAATCTGCCCCACGATCTCGCGCTGACCCTGGCGCGCGACGTCGACTCGGTCGCCCTGCCGGTGCTGAAATTCTCGGAGGTCTTGACCGACGCCGACCTGATCGAGCTGCTCCGCGGCCCCAGCGCGGCCAAGCAGGAAGCCATCGCCCAGCGCCCGACGCTGTCGGACAAGGTCTCCGACGCCGTGATCGAGACCGGCAACGAGACTGCTGTCGCGCGTCTGGTGGCCAACGAAGGCGCGAGGATCTCCGAACAGGCCTTCTCGAGGGTCATGGAGCGCTACAGCGGCAGCGAAGCGATCTCCGACACGCTGGCCCGCCGTCCCAACCTGCCAGCCGCCATCTCCGAGCAGCTGGTCGGCGCGCTCAGCCAGCGTCTTCACGAATTCCTCGTCAACCAGCGCTACCTCGACCCCGATACCGCCAGCACCCTCATCATTCAGGCGCGCGAGCGGGCGACAGTGTCGCTACTCGATGGCGGCTCGAACGAAGAAGAGCTGGAGCGTCTGGTCGAGCAACTGGCGAAGAACAACCGCCTCAGCGCGTCGATCGTGCTGCGCGCGCTCTGCGTCGGCGATCTCAGCTTCGTCGAGGCGGCGCTCGCCCGGCTCGCCAAGGTGCCGGTACAGAACGCCCGCATCCTGATCCACGACCAGGGCAGCCTGGGCATGGAATCGCTATACAACCGCTGCGGCCTGCCGGAGAAGCTGTTCCCCGCCTTCCGTGCGGCGATTGAAGTGGTCCGGGAGAACGAATACGACGGCGGCCAGAACGACCGCGAGCGCTTCGTCGGTCGCACGCTGGAGCGCATTCTGACCCGCTTCGAGGACCCCTCGAGCCGGCTCGCGCCCAGCGATATCGACTTCCTGATGAAGAAGCTGAAGCAGATCGCCGCCTGACGATTCGCTAGAGTCGACCCCAGCCGCGCCCTGGCGAAAGAAGGCGCTCCTGCGCGGGAGCGCCTTTTTTCGTGCTCGAGATCGCCAGTCGCGGCGTCAGATCCGTCCCGGCGCTGTCGGATCGCCGAACAGCAGCTCGATATAGCTTCTGCAGTGCGCGAGCTGGGCCGCGACCACTTGCGGCTCCTCGAGCGTTCGCGAGACCACGAAGGCGCCCTCGAAGGTCACCGTCAGCATATCGGCCAGGCTGTCGAGGTCGACCGCGAGACGCGGCGGATGCCGGGCCGCCACCTCTCCCAGCTTGGCGCGCACCCGCACCCGCCATACCCGAATGGCGGTGCGGATCGTCTCCAGCGTCGTCTCGTCGAACAGGCCGGCCTCGTAGCAAAAGGAAGCGAATAGGCAACCGGGGTAAGGCTCGGTGAGCTGTTCGGCCATTTCCTGAAACAGTCCGATGAAGATCAGGAGCTGCTGGAGCGGGTCGCGGCTCAGCTTCTCGGCGCGCGCCATGTTGGTCTCGAGATGGCCCTTCTCGAGCTCGGCGTAGCGCTCGACCAGGGCGAGCGCCAGCGCTGCCTTGTTGTCGAAATGATAGAAAAAGCCGCCTTTGGTGACGCCGGCCTTCTCGACGATCCGGTCGACCGAGGCGGCAGCGAAGCCGCTCTCGAGGATCAATGCTTCGGCGGCATCCATGATCCTGGTCCGGGTCGCCGCACCGTCGCGCGGCATGTGCGTCCTCCTCGCAGCCTTCGATTGGCCCATGGTAAACAGACCGTTTGGTCAGCACAAGTGCCATATCTCATCGCCTACAGCCCATCACAGCGCCTCTGGTATCCAGAATCTCCAGGCTTGACAGCCATTTCTCTAATAATAGAATACCAACTGGTTGGTTTAGTTTAAAAGGAGAGCCTTATGTCAACCGCAACGTCCGCCGCCAACAACCGCCCGGCCTTCGATCAGGAGCGCGCAGATGCCTTCGGGGAACGGCTGCTCGGGATGCTCAACGCCGGCTCCCTTTGCCTCATGACCTCGCTCGGCCATCGCTCGGGCCTGTTCGACACGCTCGCCGGAATGGCGCCGGCATCCAGCAAGGAGATCGCCGGGCGGGCGGGCCTCGACGAGCGCTACGTCCGCGAGTGGCTGGCCGCGATGGTGGTCGGCCGCTTCATCGATTATGACCCCGGGCGCGACACCTATCGCCTGCCGCCCGAGCACGCCGCCAGCCTCACCCGCGACTCGACAAGCGGCAATTTCGCGGTTTACGGACAGTTCGTCGCGCTGCTGGGCAGGGTTGAGGAAGATATCCTGCACTGCTTCCGACACGGCGGTGGCGTGCCCTACGGGCGCTATGATCGCTTCCATGAGGTCATGGCCGAGGACAGCGCCCAGACGGTCCTGCCGGCGCTGGAAACGGATATCCTGCCCCTGGTGCCCGGGTTGAGAGAGCGGCTCGAGTCCGGCATTCGCGTGCTCGACGTCGGCTGTGGCCGCGGCAAGGCGGTCAACGCGCTCGCCTCGCTGTTCCCCAACAGCCGCTTCGTCGGCTACGACTTCTCCGAGGAGGCGATCGCATTTGCCCGCGACGAGTCCCGAGCGCGCGGTAACGCGAACGCCAGCTTCGAAGTCCGAGACGTCTCCGACTTCGACCGCACGGCCGAACGTGGCACTGTCGACCTCGTCACGACTTTTGACGCGGTACACGACCAGAAGGCACCGCTGGCAGTGTTGCGCGGGATCCGCAATTCGCTGGCCGACGATGGCGTATATCTCGCCCAGGACATCAAGGGCTCGAGCCATCTTCACGGCGACCTCGACCATCCTCTG
>JBOHKJ010000097.1:0-6222 GCA_050728975.1 Kiloniellales bacterium
CGTCGAGGCGGCGGTGAAGGCGCTGCGCGACGGCCACCATGGCTACACGCCGGCCCGCGGCGTGGCGGAGCTGCGCCAGGCGGTCGCCGCCGATCTCCACCGGCGGCTCGACGTCGAGGTCGATCCCGACCTGATCCTCGCGGTACCGGGCGGCAAGGTCACGATGTTCTTCGCCGTGCTGATGTTCGGCGAGCCGGGCGCCGAGATCGTCTATCCCAATCCCGGCTTCCCGATCTACGAGTCGGCGATCCGCTTCTCGGGCGCGACCCCGGTTCCGCTCCCGCTCAAGGAGAGCGAGGGCTTCGCCTTCTCGGCAGAGGCGCTGCTGGCGCTCGTCAGCGACAAGACCCGGCTCATCATCATCAACAGTCCCGCCAATCCGACCGGCGGTGTCACGCCGCGCGCCGAAGTAGAGAAGCTGGTCGCCGGCCTGGCGCGCCACCCCAAGGTGGCGCTGCTGTCCGACGAGATCTATGGCCAGATGACCTACGACGGCGGCGAGTGCGTCAGCCTGCTGAGCTTCCCGGAGATCCGCGAGCAGCTCATCCTGCTCGACGGCTGGAGCAAGACCTACGCCATGACCGGCTGGCGGCTCGGTTACGCAGTCTGGCCCCGGTCGCTGATCGAGGCGGCGACCCGGCTCGCCATCAACTGCCACTCCTGCGTCAACGCCGCCACGCAACAGGCTGGAATCGCAGCCCTCACCGGACCGCAAGACGCGCTGCACAGGATGGTCGCCGCCTTCGACGAGCGGCGAAAGGCGGTGGTGGACGGACTGAACGGCCTGCCGGGCGTCTCCTGTATCGCGCCGGGCGGTGCCTTCTATGCCTTCCCCAACATCGGCGGCACCGGGATCGGCGCGAAGGCGCTCGAGACCGGGCTGCTGGAAACCGCCGGGGTGGCGACCATCGCCGGAACCTCTTTCGGGCGCTATGGCGATGGCTATCTGCGGCTCTCCTACGCCAACACGGTAGAGAATATTCGCGAAGGCATCGCCCGCATGGGCGACTATCTCTCCTCGGGCGCAGCCGCGAGGCGCGCCTGACCGTTAGCTGCCCAGACTATAGGCAAGCTGCTCCATTGCTGTGCAATACTGACCGCGGAGCGAGGCAAAGTCACTCTCGCTCGACAGGGAAGCCCGCCAATTCAAGGCCTTAACGACTTGGCACGAGCCCTGCTTAGGTCGAGGCAACACGCGTGGTGTTAGAACGAATTCCAGTTGACTGGAAGCGCCCACCTCACCCCGACCCTCTCCTCCCCAAATCGGGAGGAGAGGGGAGTAGAGGAGTGCCCCTGTCGTTTCCCCTCTCCTCGCTTCAGGGAGGAGAGGGTGGCGAGTGAAACGAGCCGGGTGAGGTGGGGATTCGAATTGAGCGGATAACGCTCAAGCTCGAGAAGCAAGAAACGGAAGAGGTCAGGAACGGAATGAAGAAGATCGAGGCCATCATCAAGCCCTTCAAGCTCGACGAAGTGAAGGAGGCCCTCCACGAGGTCGGCATCAAGGGTATCACCGTCACCGAGGCCAAGGGCTTCGGCCGGCAAAAGGGCCATACCGAGCTCTATCGCGGCGCCGAGTACGTGGTCGACTTCCTGCCCAAGGTGAAGGTCGAGGTGGTGCTGGACGACGCGCTAGTGGAGCGAGCCATCGAGGCAATCCAGCACGCGGCTCATACGGGCCGCATCGGCGATGGCAAGATCTTCGTCTCGTCGATCGACGAGGCGATCCGCATCCGCACCGGCGAGCGCGGCATCGAAGCGGTGTGATCCTTTAAGGCGCCGGCCACCGCCCTCGGCGGTAGTGGGGCTCGGGCGCCGGCCGCGATCGCAGAACAGAGAAACCGAGATTCGACGGGCCCCGAACGGCGGGCCCGCGGCAACAGACGGGGAAAAGGGACTATGGCCGATCTGAAGAAGGCGAAAGACCTGATCAAGGAACAGGACGTCAAGTACATCGACTACCGCTTCACCGACCCGCGCGGAAAGTGGCAGCACCTGGCGATGCACATGGACGCCATCGACGACGATGCGCTGACCGAGGGCATCATGTTCGACGGCTCCTCGATCGCCGGCTGGAAGGCGATCAACGAGTCCGACATGCAGCTGGTGCCCGACCTCGCGACCGCAGTCATGGACCCCTTCTCCGCGCAGTCGCAGCTGATTCTGTTCTGCGACGTGCACGAGCCCTCGACCGGCCAGCCCTACAACCGCGACCCGCGCGCCACCGCCCGCAAGGCCGAGGCCTATCTCAAGTCGACCGGGATCGCCGATATCGCGTACTTCGGGCCGGAAGCCGAGTTCTTCGTGTTCGACGACGTGCGCTTCGGCGTCGAGATGAACCAGTGCTTCTATCACTTCATGTCCGAGGAAGGCCCCTACGTCTCGGGCGAGGATTTCCCCGACGGCAACATGGGTCACCGGCCGCAGGTCAAGGGCGGCTACTTCCCGGTGCCGCCGGTCGACTCCGCGGCCGACCTGCGCAGCGAGATGCTGACCACCATGGCGGGGATGGGCGTGCCGGTCGAGAAGCATCACCACGAAGTGGCGCCCTCGCAGCACGAGCTGGGGGTGAAGTTCGGCACGCTGGTGCGCAGCGCCGACAACATGCAGATCTACAAGTACGTGATCCACAACGTCGCCCACACCTACGGCAAGACGGCGACCTTCATGCCGAAGCCGGTCTACGGCGACAACGGCTCGGGCATGCACACCCACCAGTCGCTGTGGAAGGGCAGCAAGCCGCTGTTCGCCGGCGACGGCTACGCCGGCCTTTCGGAGATGGCGCTCTACTACATCGGCGGCATCGTCAAGCACGCGCGCGCGATCAACGCCTTCACCAACCCCACGACCAACAGCTACAAGCGCCTGGTTCCCGGCTTCGAGGCGCCGGTGCTGCTCGCCTACTCGGGCCGCAACCGCTCGGCCTCCTGCCGCATCCCGCACGGCAACAGCCCCAAGGCCAAGCGGGTCGAGGTGCGCTTCCCGGATCCGACCGCCAACACCTACCTCGCCTACTCGGCGATGATGCTGGCGGGCCTCGACGGCATCCAGAAGAAGATGCATCCCGGCGATCCGATGGATAAGAACCTCTACGACCTGCCGCCGGACGAGCTGAAGGACATCCCGACCGTCTGCGGCTCGCTGCGCGAGGCGCTGGGTGCGCTGGAAGCCGACCACGAGTTCCTGCTGGCCGGCGACGTCTTCGACACCGACCAGATCGAGGCCTACATGGACCTCAAGTGGGAAGAGCTGCACGCCTTCGAGCAGTCGCCGCACCCCATCGAGTACAAGATGTACTACAGCTCGTAGCGTGGATTGACGCGATCGACTGGAGCCCGCAAAGCGGTTCCAGTCGGTCGCTATCCGATTTAGGGAACAATCCCGATCAAGACCAACGGGACCGCAGGCACTCCGCGACCTTCGCGAATTAAATTGTATAGCTCGCCTTCATAGTAGCCCACTCCCGACGACATATGCGCTTGAAGCTCTTTCATCGGGAGAATTTCAACACCGACATCGATGATATCGCCCACGAAAAAGGCCATATGCTTGACAAAGAGATCATAGGCAACGAAAGAGTATTTTCCGAATTGCACCTCTACTGCGCATCGCTCCTTCACAAAATCGGTTTGATTGTGCGACCGGATTGCAGTTTGCCCGTTGGCTTCAATCTCCGCTTTCTGGTCCTTGCCGCTCATGTGTCTCGTACGGCGAATCAATCTGTCATCTGAAGTTACCCAATAGGACGTGCGCCGCTCTGTCCATCGATGACGGGCAAAGCCTTTTGACATTGCGTTATTCATGTCTTTGGGCGAGTAGAACAGCGTTCCCCGCGTGCGCTTCTCGGTCAAGTCCGATCCTTGCTGGATAAGCGGGGTTGAGGTGCGGTGATATTTGAGCGGACCGCTGGTGCGGTTCGCTCGGCATGATCGCGATCGAACTCGTCGCGGATGGCTTTGAGCTGCCGTCGCTCGAACTCGCTCGTCCGGATGCCTCGCCAACGCTCGGCGGCGCGGATCAGAGCGCCATACATCAGCTTGAGCACGGCGCGCTCGCCGAAGGCATGCGGGATCACCTTGGTGCGCCGCCGTTCTTCGCCGAACAGGCGCTCGAGCAGGTTGGTCGTGCGGATGGCGCGCCGATGGGCGAGCGGGAACCTGAGATGGGCAATGCACGCCTCGAAGTCGTCAGTGAGGCAGGCCACCGCCGACGGCAGGTCGCCGCCATAGGTCGTCACGATGTCCTCGCGCAGCAGTCGCGCCAGCGCCGGAGAGGCCGCCTGGTAGCAGGCTCGCGCCCGGGCGTGGAACTCCGGCCAGACGTCGTCCGGCACTTTGCCCTGTAGGTTCCGCATCTTGTGCGCCAGGCAGCGCTGGCGAGCACTGCGCGGGAAGCACTCCTCGATCGCTCGGATCACGCCGGGCGCCCCGTCGCTCACCACCAGCAGCGGATCCGGCAGGCCGCGCCGGCGCAGGTCCTGGAAGAACTCGCGGCAGCTCGCCGTGTCTTCCTTGGTGCCGGGCGCCAAGTGCAACAGCGCTTTCTGGCCATCGGCCAGAATGCCCCAGGCCGCCAGCACCGCCTCGCGCGGCTGGCCCAGATGCAGCCGCTCAGCGATCCCGTCGACGAACAGATACACCACCTCGAACTCCGACAGGTCGCGGCTGGCAAACGCCTCGTATTCCGCCCACAGCCGCTCCGTGATCTCGGAGACCGCCGTGCGGCTCAGCAACGAGTGGCCGCTCTCGTCCGACAACAACGCCTCGATGTCCCGCGTCGACAGCCCGCGGGCATACATCTCCACCGCCAACGCCTCCAACTCCGCCGTGCGCTTGCCGAGCAACGTCCGAATGCGCGATCGGAACGGCTCGGCGCGATCGGCGATCTGCGGCGCGTTATACTCGATCGCCCCTTCGGCGCTCTTCAGCCGGCCCAGCCGGTAGCCGTTGCGGTAGCCCGCTCCCGGCGCCGCACCCCGGGCGTAGTAGCTACGACCCAGCGCGTCCTCGGCCTCGCCCTCCAGCGCCTCCTCGATGATCACTCGTGCCGCCAGGCGCACCAGATCCGAGTTCGACTCGGTCGTTTCGGCCTTGCCTTCCATCAGCGCCTTCAACTGCTCGCGTGTCCGCTCAGATGCCGGTATTCTTTCCATCGGGGTGCCCCTTCGTTGGAGGCCGGTCGCCAAACCGGACCTCGTGGATTCGCCAATCTGGCGAGGGTGCACCCCAACCCTTTTTCCAGCAATCCTAGGACTTCACCCCCTTTCGGCGCGAAGGACGCTTCGAGAACAAGAGCTACAGCGCTGTGCAGATGTTTTGCAAAACGTCTGCACAGCGGGAAAGAGCCCGCGACGAGCGACGGTTTCGTCGTTGGCCCAACCCCGATCCTTCCGAACCCATCAGGTGGCGTTCAGGGCGTCGCTACTCTTCCCGAACGCAGAACAATCCTTATCCTCCAGTGCCCCTCTTCGTCACCCCCCTCTTCATCACCCAGGGGACGGCAATTCTTGCCGACCGCCGCGCCGCTCGGGCGGCCAATCCGCGCTTTCGCCGGCCATCGGCGTCGTGGGCGCTGGCCCTGGACTTGCAAGGACTTGGGCGGACATGACCGCGATTCGAAGCTACAGCCCGGCTGAGCTCGCCGCCCTTCTGCCTGGAGAGCGGCGCGACCTGCTGCGCCAAGGCGCGGTCTCCCGCTCCGAGCTGACCGCCGCCCGCAGCGCGGCGCTGGCGGACGGTACGAACGCGGCCGAGCTCGGCTTCGGCGATCTGCTCGATCTCGTCAACCCGCTCCAGCATCTGCCGGTCGTCTCCAGCGTTTACCGCGCGCTCACCGGCGACGAGATCCGGCCCGCGGCGCGGGTGCTGGGCGACACGCTCTATGGCGGGCCCCTCGGCCTGCTGGCCGGCCTGGTCAACGTGGTGAGCGAGCAGGTCAACGGGCGCGACATCGGCGAGAACCTCATGGCCTTCGCCTTCGGGGACGAGGCCGCTGTCGAGGATACGGCCGTAGCGGCGGCGGAGCCCGCTGCAGAAGGGCCGGCCCCGCTCGAAACTGCCGCTGGGGCGGCGCCCCCAGCCGAGCTGCCCGGCGATGTCGCCGCCGCCAACCGCCCGGCAACCTTCCAGGCGCTGCCGGAAGGCGGCCTCAACGGCACCGCGGCGCTTGCGGCCTTCGCCGCCGACCTCGGGCGCCTCGGTCTTTCGACCGGCGCCGGGCATGGCG
>JBOHKJ010000098.1:0-7735 GCA_050728975.1 Kiloniellales bacterium
GACCGCGGGACCGAAGGTTTCCTCGCTCATGATGCGCATCGAGTGCTCGACGCCGACCACGATCTGCGGCGCCATGTAGGGTGTGCCGGGCTCGTCGGCGGGGAAGGACTTGGGATCGATCAGCGCCCTGGCGCCGGCGGCGACGGCCTCCGCCACCTGGCCACGCACGAATTCGGCGGCGCTGGCGCGCACCAGCGGTCCGAGGTTGGTGCCCTCTTCGAGCGGATTGCCCAGCCGGTACTGCCTGGTCAGCGCCACAGCGCCCTCGACGAAGCGGTCGTAGAGCGATTGGTGGACGTAGATGCGCTCGATACCGCAGCAGGACTGTCCCGCGTTGAAGAAGGCGCCGTCGACCAGGTTCTCGATCGCATGCGCCAGGTTGGCGTCGGCGCGCACGTAGGCTGGATCCTTGCCGCCCAGCTCGAGGCCGACCCCGATAAAGCGCCTGGCGGCTGCCTCCTGCACCGCATATCCGGCGGAAACCGAGCCGGTGAAGGCGACGAAGTCGGGGCCCTCCTCGACGCCGATCAGCTTCAAGGTCGCGGCGTGGCTCAGGTGGAGGAACTGGAACAGGCCCTTCGGCAGGCCGGCGGCGGCGGAGGCCTCGGCGAAGCGCTCGGCACAGAGCGGAGTCTGGGCCGAGTGGCGCAGGATCACCGCGTTTCCGGCGAGCAGCGCCGGCACGACCGCGTTGACCGCGGTCAGATAAGGGTAGTTCCAGGGCGCGACGACGAAGACCAGGCCCAGCGGATCGCGGCTGATGAAGCGCTTGAAGCCGTCCTTGGGCTCGACCTCGATCGGCCCCAGCGCCTGCGGCGCGATCTTCGCCATGTGGCGTGCGCGCTCCTCGAAGCCGCGCACCTCGCTCGGCGTCTGGCCGGCCGGGCGGCCCATCTGCCAGGAGATTTCCTTGGCGATCTCGGGTCCCTTGGCGACGAAGGCGTCGGTCGCCCTGTCGATCAGCCGCGCGCGCTCGGCGGCTGGCGTTGCCGCCCAGGCGCGTTGCGCGCTGCGCGCGCTGGCGAGCGCCGCTTCGATCTCTTTCCCGCTGGCGAGACGCCGCGTCGCATAGACGCTCCCGTCGACCGGTGTCACGCACTTCAAACGTTTGCTCATGATGCTCTCTGACTGGCTTGTCGGACTTGGGGTTCAGCCGCGCTCGAACAGGCGGATCAGCTCCCAGTCGGTAATACGCCGGTCGTATTCCGACTGCTCCCACTCGCCGGCGTGGACATAGTGATCGATCACCTCGTCGCCGAAGGCCTGGCGCAACACCTTGGATTTTCGGAACAGCTCCAGGGCCTCGCGCAGCGTCTTCGGCACTTCGGGGATTTTCGCCGCCGCATAGGCGTTGCCGGTGAAAGGCTCGGAGAGCTTCAGCTTCTTGTCAATGCCGTGCAGGCCTCCGGCGATCATCGCCGCGTAGGCGAGATAGGGATTGGCGTCGGCGCCGGGAATGCGGCACTCGACCCGCTTGCCGCCGCCCGCGCCGATCACCCGGAAGCCGGCGGTGCGGTTGTCGCCGCTCCAGGTGGCCTTGGTGGGCGCGAAGGAGGCCGCCTGGAAGCGCTTGTAGGAATTGACGTTGGGCGCCAGGAAGTAGGCCATCTCGCGGGCGATCTCGAGCTGCCCGGCGAGCCAGTGTTTGAACAGCGCCGACATGCCGTGCTCGTCGGTGGCGTCCCAGAACAGCGGCTTGTCGCTCCTGGCGTCCCAGATCGAGTTGTGCAGGTGGAAGGAGTTGCCGGCCAACTCGTTCGCCAGTTTGGCCATGAAGGTGATCGCCTTGCCGTGTTGCCAGGCGATCTCCTTGGCGCCGTTCTTGTAGATGACGTGGCGGTCGGCCATCTCCAGCGCCTCGGCGTAGCGCAGGTTGAGCTCCTCCTGTCCCGGTCCCCACTCGCCCTTGGAGACCTCGACCGGGATCGCGGTCGCCTCCATGTGGTTGCGGATGGCGCGGATCAGGCCCTCTTCCTTGGTGGTCTGGAACATGTGGTAGTCGGAGATGTACCAGCCGCTGTGCTTGAGCTCGCGGTAGCGCTTCGCGTAGGCGTCCTCGTAGCTCTGATCGAACATGTAGAACTCGAGCTCGCTGCCCATCTTGGCGGTCCAGCCGCGCTCGGCGAGCCGGGCAAGCTGGGTCTTGAGGATCGAGCGTGGCGCGTGCGGCAGCAGCTCGCCGTGATGGTCGCAGAGGTCGGCGATCACCAGCGCGGTCCCTTCGAGCCAGGGAATCTGGCGCAGCGTGCCGAGATCGGGCTTCAGCGTGAAGTCGCCGTAGCCGAGATCCCAGGACGCGGCCTTGTAGCCGGGGACCGGCTCCATCTCCATGTCGACCGTCAGCAGGTAGTTGCAGGCGTGAGTCTCCTCGACCACGGAGTCTCGAAAGAAGTTGGCCGCGCAGCGCTTGCCGACCAGCCGCCCCTGCATGTCGGGCGCGCAGACCAGCACCGTGTCGATCTCCTTGGTCGCGATCTTGCGCTTGAGCGTGGCGAGATCGAGGCGTCCCGGAAGGAGCTTTGCGGTTTTCCTGCTTCCGTTCGACCTGCGCGCCGTCGCGCGTTTCGCTTGTCGTGCCATGGTTCTTTACCCCTGCTCCGATAGGAGCCGCCGTTCCGATCAGGGAAGGGCGGCGTCGAGTGTTTTCTTCGGTTCCTGTGCCGATAGATGCTTCACGGCGAAGGCCTCTTCCGGCGCATAGACCAGGGTCTTGCGGCCGTGAAGCGCGAAATAGGTTAGCCCCGCCGCGAACCAGAGCGCGCAGCCGACGACTGCCAGCGGATTCGATTTGGCGAGCAGCGTGACCAGGACCGTCAAAGCGATGGCGCCGGCCAGGCAGGCGCCTGCGTTGCCGAGCGGGCTGACGTAGGGCCGCTCGATCTCCGGCAGCTTGCGGCGCAGCAGCACGAACGACAGCATCTGCAAGAGGTAGCTGATCGTCGCGCCGAGCACCGCCATCTCGAGCAGCGCGGCGCCGATGGGCAGGCCGAACAGGCTTCTCCCGAGCGAGATCGCCAGCGCCAGGAGGTAGCCTGGCAGCGCGCCGGCGACCAGGGCGCTCTGCGGCGTCTTACGGGTCGCATGGGTGAGCGAGAGCCAGTGCGGAAAATAGCCGGCACGGCTCAGCGCGTAGATGTTGCGGCCGTAGGCGTAGATCAGGCAGTGAAAGGAGGCGATCAGTCCCGCGAGCGCGATCAGTGCCGGCAGCGTGACGCCGATCCCCTCGCCGAAGACGGTCCGGAAGGCGAGCGACAGCGGCGCTCTGGCGTTCCCCACCGCTTCCGCGCCCGGTGCAACTCCGGCACTCAGCAACAGCGTCAGCAGCGCGGCGACGATCAGCGTCAGGATGCCGTAGAGCAGCCCCTTCGGCAGGTCCTGCTTCGGATCGTGCGTTTCCTCGGCCGCGAGCGGAAGCAGCTCGATCGCCAGAAAGAACCAGATGGCGAAGGGCAGCGCCGCGGCGGCACCGCTCCAGCCGAACGGCAGCCAGAGGCCGTTGCCGTCGCTCGGCGGAATGTCGAGGGCGTGGTCCCATGAGAAGTACGGAACGGCGCCGACCCAGAAGATCGCCAGGATGGCGAGCGCGACGAAGGCGGCCACGACTGCGACCTTGAAGGCGAGCTCGACGCTCCAGAGATTGAGGCCGACGAAGAGCGCATAGGCGAGCAGCGACCAGACCGGTCCTGCGATCCCGACGCCGAAGAGGTCGTCGAAGATCGCGCCGAGATAGCCGCCGATGGCGACCGCGATTACGGCGGGCGTCAGCACGTAGACCAGGGTGGCGGCCAGCCCGGCGACGAGCCCGGCCCAGGGACCCATCGCCGCGCGGCAGAAGGAATAGGCGCCGCCGCTATGGGGAAGTGCCGCCGACAGCTCGGCGAGCGAGACGCAGAGGCAGAGATACATGGCGGCGACGATCGCGGTTGCGATAACAAGCCCACCGAAGCCGCCGGCGGCGAGCCCGAGGTTCCAGCCGAAGAAGTCGCCGGAGACGACGGCGCCGACCCCGAGCGCCCACAGCGACCAGGCGCCGGCAGTACGCCTCAGTCCGCGCTGCTCGAAGTAGCCCTTTCCGGCGACGTGGTAGCGCACGCTGCCGAGAGCTCGACGATCTTCCCTGTTCATTTACCCCCTAGCTACTTGCGTCCGGATGGACCGCAATGCCGGTGGTCCCTGCCTTCGCGGCTGGAGATACTATCCGCCGCCAAGGTCGCGGCAAGGCCAATCTTGTTGGCTTGTATGGGAACCTAGGGAAATCTGTGGAGTCTCGCGCCACTCAGGTGGCCAGCGCCCGCTCGAGAAAATCGAGGCGGTCCTGTCCCCAGAACAGCTCGTCCTTGTAGACGTAGGTCGGCGAGCCGAAGACGCCGCGCTTCAGCGCCTCCTGGGTGTGCTGCTCGAAGGCCGCCAGTGTTTGCGGCTCCTTTGCTTGCGCGGACAGCTTCGCCGCATCGTGCCCGCTTTCGCGAGCGAGCGCCTGGAGCGTGTCGCCGTCGGCGATGTTGCGCTCCTCGGCCCACACCCCGCGCAGGATCGCGTGTGTCAGCTCGAGGGGATCGCCGGCGTTCGCCTCTGCCGCGGCCACTAGGCGCGCGGCGTCCTCTTCGGCGGCGGGAAAGAACTTGGGATGCAGGTTCAGCGCGAGGCCGCGCGCCTTGGCCCAGCGCTCCAGCTCCACTAGGCGATAGGCCTGGCGCTGCGGCGCGCGCTTGGGCAGCGGCAGGCCGCCGCTCTCGGGGAAGATCTTGGCGAGGCTGATCGGCTTCACCCGCGCTTGCGCGCTCTGGCGTTCCAGAATCGCTTCGAATTCGCGGCTGCCGAGATAGGCATAGGGCGAGTTGAGCGAGAGATAGTAGTCGACGATCTTGGTCATGGCTCCTCGCGGTCGCGCTGCCTGTTGCGGGCTTGGAGCCTAGACCGCTGACCCCCGGCCGCGCCACCGCCGGTCGCTAGGTCGCGCTCCCTCAGCGCGCGGCGCACGATCTTGCCGGTCGTGGTCATCGGCAAGTCGTTCACGAAGGCGACCTCGCGCGGATATTCGTGGGCGGCGAGCCGGGTCTTGACGTGAGCCTGAATCTCCCGGGCCAGGGCCTCGCTGCCGCTGCGGCCCGGCTTCAGCACGACGTAGGCTTTGACCCGTTCGGTGCGGATCGGATCGGGCACGCCGACTGCGGCCGCCATCGCGACAGCCGGATGCTTCAGCAGGCAATCCTCGATCTCGCCGGGCCCGATGCGGTAGCCGCCGCTGGTGATGACGTCGTCGTCGCGGCCGACGAAGCGGAGATAGCCCTCTTCGTCGCGCCGTCCCTTGTCGCCGGTCACCAGCCAGTCGCCGGCAAACTTCTCCCGCGTCGCCTCCGGCTTGCCCCAGTAGCCGAGGAACATGACCGGATCCGGCCGCCTCACCGCGATGCTGCCGAGCGCGCCGTCGGGCAGCTCCGCGCCGCTCGTCTCGTCGATCACCGCGACCCGGTGGCCGGGCACCGCGCGCCCCATGGCGCCGGGCTTGGCGGGCATCAGGACGCCGCAACTGCTGACGACCAGGTTGCATTCGGTCTGGCCGTAGAACTCGTTGATCGCAAGATCGAAGGTCTCGCGCCCCCAGTCGAGCAGCTCGGCGCCGAGGGTCTCGCCGCCGCTGCCGATCGCGCGCAGGCGATAGTCGAAGCGCCGGCGCGGGCTGGGCACGGCGCGCAGCATCTTGAGCGCGGTGGGCGGCAGGAAGGCGTTGCGCACCTCGAACTCCGCCATCAGGGCGAAAGCCGCCTCGGGATCGAACTTGGCGAAGCGATGGGCCAGCACCGGCACGCCGTGGTGCCAGGAGGGAAGCAGCACGTCGAGCAGGCCGCCGATCCAGGCCCAGTCGGCCGGCGTCCAGAAAAGATCGCCCGGTTGCGGGAAGAAGTCCTGCGGCATCTCCACGCCGGGCAGATGCCCCAGCAACACGCGATGAGCATGGAGCGCGCCCTTCGGCTGCCCGGTGGTGCCGGAGGTGTAGATGATCAGCGCCGGATCGTCGGCGTTGGTGTCACTGCTCTCGAAGCTATCGTGCGCTTGCGCCAGCGCGCCGTGAAAATCGAGCGCGCCGTCGCCAGGGCCGTTGCCAGGGCCGTTGACCGAGAAGATCGCCTTGAGCGCCGGCAGGCGCTCGCGGATCTCGGCCAGCTTCGCGAGACCGTCGCCGTCGGTGACCAGCGCCATCGCGCCGGAATCGGCGAGGCGATATTCGAGCGCCTCGGCGCCGAATAGCGTGAAGAGGGGCAGCGCGATCGCGCCCAGCTTGTAGGCGGCGAGATGAGCTATCGCGGTCTCCGGCGCCTGCGGCAGCAGGATCGCGATCCGCTCGCCGCCGGATACGCCGCTGGCGACCAGTGCGTTGGCGAAGCGATTGGCGAACCGGTCGAGATCGCGAAAGCCGAAGCGCTCGACGGTGCCGTCGGCGCGCTTGTGGATCAGCGCGAGCGCGTTACCCTCGGCCGCCCATTTGCCGACCGTGTCCCAGGCGATGTTGTAGCGCCGTGGAACCTGCCAGCGGAACGTCCGGTAAAGCTCGTCGTAGCTGGATTGCTTGGTTAGCATGTGGCAAGCCTCGATCGTTCGCAGACGAGCTTAGCCAGCGCAGCGCCGCAGGGGGAAGGCGGGCGCCGGAAAAGGGGAGGGAGATGCGATGTTCCGCGACGATCTCTTGAAGGACAAGCGCGTCCTCGTCACCGGCGGTGGCAGCGGGCTCGGCAAGGCGATGGCGCGGCGCTTTCTCGAGCTCGGCGCACGCGTCGCGCTCTGCGGCCGTCGCGCGGAGGTCCTGGCGGCGACCGCGGCCGAATTCGATCGCGACTTCTCCGGGCGCACGCTCGTCCAGGGTTGCGATATCCGCGATGCCGAAGCGGTCGAAGCGCTGGCCGCGGCGATGTGGGACCGGATGGGCGGGCTCGACGTGCTGGTGAACAACGCGGCGGGCAACTTCCTCAGCCGCAGCGAGACCCTGTCGCCGCGCGCCCTCGACGCCGTGCTGGGAATCGTGCTGCACGGGACCGCCTATGTGACGCTGGCTTGCGGCCGGCGCTGGATCGATAGCGATGCGGCCGGGACCGTGCTCTCGATCGCCACGCCTTACGCCTGGACTGGATCGCCCTACGTGCTCCCCTCGGCCATGGCCAAGGCCGGCGTGCTCGCCATGACCCGCAGCCTCGCCGCCGAATGGGGTCCCAAGGGAATCCGCCTGAACGCCATTGCGCCCGGCCCGTTCCCGACCACGGGCGCCTGGGAGCGGCTGATTCCCGATCCCGGGTTCGAGGAGTCCTGGCGCAAGCGCATTCCGCTCGGCCGCTTCGGCCGGCCCGAGGAGCTGGCCAACCTCGCGGCCTACCTAGTCGCCGAGGAGAGCGGCTTCGTGACCGGCGAGGTGGTCACGATAGACGGCGCCGAATGGCTGAAGGGGGCGGCCTCCTTCAGTCTCGCCGCCGGGCTTTCGGAAGCCGATTGGCGGGCCTTGCGCGAGCGAGGCCGCGCGAAGGCTTCGCCCAAGTCCGGCTGACTAGGCCCTAAATCATTACAATTGAAGAGAAATATCGACCCCGCAAGGGGCTTTCGTTAACCTTTGGCCGGCACACTCCGGGAGGCTGGGTCAGCTTTCGATCGGGCTTCCTGGGGGAGGGGTGTCATGACGGTGGTGGCCGAGGGCGTGACGCTGCCGAAGGGGTGGCTTCGGAACGCCGGCTTCGATCTCGCGTTCGAC
>JBOHKJ010000099.1:0-3041 GCA_050728975.1 Kiloniellales bacterium
CCGACGGGCTGGCCTCCTTCGATGCCAGCTTCGAGACCAATCCCGGGCGCTTCAACCTGCGCAACATCAAGGGATTCCGCATCGCCGTCGACTACGCCCACAACGAAGCCAAGTTCCGTGCCGTCGCCGAGCTGACCGGCGCACTCGATGTCGGCGGGGAGCGCATCTGCGCCTTTTGCGCCGCCGGCGACCGCGACGATGCGCAACTGGCCAGGATGGCATCTGTACTCGCTTCGCGGTTCGAGCGTTTCCTGGTCTTCGAGTCCAAGAATCTGCGTGGCCGCGCCCCAGGGTCCGTCCCGGAGGTGCTGGCGCAAGCGCTGATCGGCGCCGGCGTTCCCCCGGAGCGGATCGCCCGGCACGCCAATTCGGCGGACGCGATCGCCGCGCTGCTGGCCGACGCCCGGCCGGGCGATTTCGCCCTGTTGATCGCCGACGACATATACGCCAACTGGCGCCAGGTAGCCGCCTGGCCGGGCGCGGCAAAGGCCGGCTGAGCGCGGCTGCGGCAAAGGGTGGATCGCAACGCGATGGAGATCAAAGACGTCAGGGTCCTCGACGGCCCCAATCGCCGAGCCGAGCGTCCGCTGGTCCGTCTTCGCCTCGGTTTCGAGGACTTGCCCTCCACCGAGCCCGCTGCCTGGCAGCGATGTCTGAGGGCGCTCGCCGGCCTGCTGCCCGAGCTGCCAGGGCTGTGGCACGATAGCGAAGCGACCGCCACGGCAGCGGGACATGATCCCGCCGTCCGCCTGGCCCTGCTGGTCGCGGCAACGGCACTGGCACTCGAGCGCCAACTCGGCCTCGCGGTCGAGATTACCGACGCCAATGCCGTTCCGCGCTCGGAGCGGCTCTACGACGCGGTCTTCGAGCAGACGGACCGGCAGGTTGGCCCCAACGCGGGGCGCCTGGCAGTTTCGCTGGTGCACTGGTGCGCGACTGGCGCCGGGCTGCTGCCGGGAGAGCGCGACCCGCGGTTCGATCCGGGGCGCGCCATCGATAGCTTCGGAGAGCTGGCCGAACGGCAGCTGCTCAGCCCGCCGGCGCGGGCGCTCGCGATGGCGGCGGCCGAGCGCGGCATCTACAGCTATCGGCTCGATCAAGGCAGCCAGCTGCTCCAGCTCGGCCAGGGGTGCCGGCAGCGGCGCAGCCTCGGAACGACGCCCGACTGCAATCGCGACCTCGCGAGCCGCCATGCCGGCGATGCCGGTTACGCCAACCGCCGGCTGAGGGCAGCGCGGATTCCGGTGCCTTTCCAGGCGGCGGTGAACACGCGCAGCAAAGCGCTGAAGGCGGCACAGGATGCCGGCTATCTGGTGGTCGTCAAGGCGGGCCCCGAGGGGCGCGTCGTCGCGAGCGACGTCGCCAATGAGAGCGCTTTGCAGCGAGCTCTGGAGGCGGCGCGACGATGGGGCTCTCCGATCCTGATCGAGTCCCTGGTTCCCGGCGACGACCATCGCCTGCTGACGATCGGCGGGCGCTTCCTGGCGGCGCTGCGTCGCGGCGCAAGCGAAGAGACGGCGGAGGACGTGACCGATGCCGTCCACCCCGACAACCGCCTGCTCGCCGAACGGGTCGCACTTGTGCTCGATCTGGCGGTAGCCGGCATCGATTTTGTCACGCCCGACATTTCCCGCTCCTATCGCGAAGTCGGCGGCGCGGTTCGCAGGGTCGCTCCCAACCCCGATCTGCAGCTCCATCGCAGTGCCAGCCTGAAACAGGACCTTATCAATCCGCTTCTCGACCTGCTGTTCCCGTCCGGCGAGGACGGCCGCATTCCGATCGCCGCCATCACCGGCACCAACGGCAAGACCACGACCTGCCTGATGGTCGAGCGCATCTTCCGTCTCAAGGGCGTGAAGGTCGGCTCGGCGACCACCACCGGCATACGGCTCGATGGGCAGTGGCTGAAAGAGGGCGACTGGGCCGGCGGAACCGGCCACCGGATCGTGCTGGCGTCGCCCGATATCGAGCTGGCGCTGCTGGAGACCGCACGAGGCGGTCTCATCAAGGCCGGCATGTCTTTCGACCGCTGCACTGTCGGTGCCGTCACCAACGTGACCGAAGACCACCTCGGCCCAGAGGAGATCGACACGGTCGAAGAGATGGCGGAGATCAAGAGCCTGATTCCGGAACATACAGAAGGGCTGCTGGTCTTGAACGCCGAGGACCCGCTCTGCGTCGCCATGGCGGGGCGCAGCCCGGCCAAGCGACTGTGCTACGTCAGCCTCGATCCCTCGAACCCGGTCTATCGCCGGCAGATAGAGAGCGGCGGCCTGGCGGCCGGCGTGGAGGCAACGGACGACGGCGCGACGCTGGTGCTGCACGAGAGCGGCGAACGGCGGCCGGTCGTGGCCGTCGAAACGATTCCGGCGGCCCACGGCGGCTGGGCGCGCTTCAACCTGCAGAACGCCGCTTTCGCCGCCGCCATCGCCTTCGGCCTGGGCGCCAGCCTCGACGACATCGCCGCCGGCCTGACCAGCTTCGCTACCGACTTCGCGAGCGATCCCGGCCGGCTCAACTTCTACGAGGGCCTGCCGTTCAAGGTGCTGGTCGACTACGGCCACAACCCCGGCGGGCTGCAGGCGATCTGCGACTTCCTGCGCCACCAGGAGGTCGAGCGCGAACGGATCTGCGTCCTCACCGGATCCGGCGCGCAGCGCGTGGGCCAGCTTCACCGACAGGCCGCCGCCGTCGCGCCGCACTTCGACCGCTTCGTCTGCTACCAGACCGAACGGCCGCACCAGACCAAGCCGGGCGAGGTGCGGCAGCACATCGTCGACGGGCTGGTCGCGGCCGGCGTCGCGCCCCAGCGCATTGCGCTGGCCGAAGACCGCGCCAGCACCGTCGAAGCCGTGCTGCGCCAGGCGCAGCCGGGCGACCTCCTGGTCATCTTCGCCCACTACGTCCTGCAGGCCTGGCGCCAGGTCGAGCGCTATGGCCAGACACAGGGGGCGGCAGCGCGGTGACCCGACTTCGCTCGTTACGTCACCGGGTGAATTCGTCGCCATTTTTGGCAATGCCTCGGTATTTTTCGTCGCGGA
>JBOHKJ010000100.1:0-3410 GCA_050728975.1 Kiloniellales bacterium
ATCGCGGAAACTCAGTTCCGAACGGCGGGCCGAGGGGTCATTTGCAGCTGCCCAAGGGCGTCGGGGCAAGCCACAAGGCCTACGCGATTTCGTCCAGTTGCTCCAGTTCCTCAAGATCTACGCTGAAGTTGAACTCGATCTGGATTGGCTGGTCAGGGCAATGGCGCTCGTTATAGCTGTCGACGTCATTCTTGAGTTGGCGACATTCGCCTAGGATTTGGTTTCGACGATTTGCGGTGGCGACTTCCATGAACGGTCGCTCGGCGTTCCAATCATCCCAACGCATAACGAGTTGTCCGCCTTCGCGAATTCGCGCAGCGTAATACTTCCTGACGCTTATGCCCCTTCTGTCTCGAACGTGCTCTAACCGCATAGCGCGCGCGACCTTTTCTTTACACTGGCTTACCGCCATACCGCGCGTGAGCTCGTACCGATCATGGGCAACCGCCCATTCCGCGATTTGCTCTGCACTTGCAGGCCACGCCAGACCTGCCGCACGATAGTCCTCGACAATTGTTACAAGCTGCTCATTGAAGTTAGCCATTTCTCACGCTCCGCCCTGTGCCGGAATCGGCGGGACATTTCCCCAACCATCCGTCAGTGTTGCTTGCGCGATGATATCCCTGATTCTCACCAAGTGCTTGTGGAAGTGTGTATACGGAATCTCCTCGCGAAACTGCAGTTGACCGACAACGATACCAGGATGAACCCCAATCCGCCGGGCAAACAACAATATCCTTTGCTCCGAATAGAGCGGCCGAACCCGCTTGATGAAACTATCCAACTCCGACTTTGGAACAAGGAACTCCGCAGCGGCGACATTAGCGCGAACTTCTTCAGGCGGTAGATCATCCTTGTGCTGAAGGTGCTCAGTTAGTTCAAGATCGATGACTAGGCCATCACGATTTAGGACGTGTTCGATTTCGTGGCGAAGCACAAACCAGAAGTTGTTCACACGGTCAAACCGTACCGATAGTGCGATGACTGGTGACTTGTCGTCCAGCCAGAACGTCGCGCCGTCGATCTTTGCTCCAGGCAAGAATTCGACCAATACGAAACGCACGCCAGCATCTGCCAAAATTCGGGGTATCTGCCTAATCTCCTCGGGCGCAACCAAGAGCGTTCGCAACTTGGCAAGAGCATCCTTCAACTTGCGCTCAGAGTAAGGCGACGAATGTATGCTCTCAGCCAGCTCCTTCGCGCGATATAGCCAAGCCCACTGCACGGCCGATCTTTGGTCGTACTGAACTGCTTTTGCAGCATGCGCAAAGATCGGCTGTTGGTCGATGTCACTAATGCGATAGAAGCGGCAAACGCGATGCTCGACAACGTCCAGATTGTCTGACGGCTCAATCCATTTGCGTTTCAACATCGCTCGAACAGGAAATAGCGAGTACAGCTTGGCACGTCGCCCAACGGACTCGTTCACTGGAACAGTTTGAGCAAGTCGATAGGCACTATCCAGGTTCATCCAGTAGAGCGGATCATTGTCACCGAACGCCATTGCAAGGCCGCGAGCCGTCTCGGGAGTGATCTGCTTCTTTCCGGCAATAAGCTCGTTCACCAATCGCAAGGGGCGGTCCATGATCTGAGCAAGGTCGCCCTGCGTCCATCCACGAGCCTCAAGCTCCTCACGGATGAACTCCCCCGGCGGAAAGACCTCGGCTGGGACCCGATTGGGCATCTGTTCACTGGCCTCTCTAGTGATAGTCAACGATTTCAACGACATACACGGTCTTTCTTGGGGCTTCCCCGCGCAACTCGACTATGAGTCGCCATTGGTCATTCAGCCTCATTGAGTACTGGCCGTCACGGTCGCCCCGCAGCTTCTCAAAGTGAAGTGAGCGATAGGCGTAAAACGTGCGTTCATCAGATGCGGCGCGGATTTGCTGCATCCTCTTGCGATATGCCCTGACGACGGCATCGCCAAACCCAGCATTGAAGCCCGCATCCGTTTCGAGGCGGTCCAAGGACTCATCTTTGAAAGCCACGTCCATGGACGCCCCCTATATAGCACGTCCAACAGCCTTGTCAATGACACTTTTACACCTAGTGTAAAATCCATAACTTCACATTGACGATATTTTCAAGCAATATCTTGGCGTTGGGCTGACCGAGCACGGAAAAGTACGCCTCAAATCCATTCGTGTTCTACGAAATAACATCCATGCGGTCGATTTCCCGGATTGCTACCTTGTCGATTCATACCACCGCGAAGCGTCCGTATCTGGCGTTCCAAGACAGCAACGCTCCGCAGCGCGGGAAGCGCGGGTCCCACAACAATTGAAGTGCATACCAATACGCAACCGCCCACCCCCCACTTTGACAAGTCGCCCGCCGCCCTGCCATGCTGAGGCACTTATGGCCTGGGGTGCCCTCGCGATAACGGGGGCTGAGAAAACACCCATCGAACCTGATCTGGGTCATGCCAGCGCAGGGAGCCGCCACTGAGCGACGGACCCGAGGAATCCAAGCCAGCGCGCCGGCTCCCGCACGACGAAGGGAGAGCCGATCCGCATGTCTCGCGAACCCAAGATCTCGAAAACCACCGGACCCGCCGCGCGCCTCACGCGCCGGCGCTTGCTCACAGCTGCACCCGCGCTCGCCGCCACCGGGCTCGCCGCAACCGGCCTCGCCGCGCCGGCGGTGGCGCAGGGCGTCACCCGCTGGCGCCTGGTCACCGCCTGGCCGATGGACGCGCCGGGCCCCGGCACCTCGGCGCGCCGCATCGCCGAGCGCATCACGGCGCTCTCCGGCGGCCGTCTCGAGATCGAGCTCTACGCCGCCGGCGAGCTGGTGCCGGCCTTCGAGGTGCTGGACGCGGTCAGTCAAGGCACGGCAGAGCTGGGCCACGCCGCCGCCTTCTTCTGGGCCGGCAAGCTGCCGCCGGCGGTGTTCTTCATCGCGGTGCCCTTCGGGCTCTCGCCGGAAGCGCACAACGCCTGGATCTACGAGGGTGGCGGCCAGGCGCTCTACGACGCGCTCTACGCGCCGCTCGGGGTCAAGCCCTTCCTCGCCGGCAACTCGGGCCTGCAGATGGGCGGCTGGTACCGCCGCGAGATAAAGAGTCTGGAGGACGTGAAGGGCCTCAAGATCCGCATGCCGGGGATCGGCGGCGAGGTCATGCGGCGGCTCGGCGCCACCGCGGTCAGCGTCCCGCCGGGCGAGATCTTTCCCGCGCTGCAGGCCGGCACCGTCGACGCCGCCGAGTTCCTGGGGCCCTGGAGCGATCTCGCCATGGGCTTCGACCGGGTCGCACCTTTCTACTACTGGCCGGGCTTCCACGAGCCCAACGGCTCGGCCGAGGCGATCGTCAACCTCGAGACGCTGACCGCGCTGCCCGCCGATTTGCAGGCGCTGGTCGCGGTGGTCTGCGAGTCCGAGAACGCGCGCGGCCTCGCCGAGGCCGA
>JBOHKJ010000101.1:0-2878 GCA_050728975.1 Kiloniellales bacterium
CCTGTGATCAAGGACGCGATGCGCCTCAGCCCGATCTATCCGGACTGGTTCCTAAGCGAGCTGGCGCGCGCCTGTTTCCAGACCGGACGCTACGACGACGCTGTCGAGGTCCTTGAGTGGCGCCTGCGCAACGACCCGAACAGCGGCGAGGCCCTGATCCTGCTTGCCGCCTCGCAGAGCGCCGCCGGGCGGCCCGAAAAGGCCAAGGTCGCCCTTGCAAGATTTCTCGCGCCGCGGCCCGCCTACACGCTCGGGCACTATGCTAGCGGAGAGTTCTACAAGAAGGCTGAGGATTTGAACCGGGTTCTGGACGCGCTGCGCAAGGCGGGCTTGCCAGAGTAACGAAACGCTCTGCCAATGCCTACTCCGCCGGCGCGGGCGTTGCGGCCCGGCAGAAACGCCGCGGCGAACGTAATCACCAGCGCCATGGCCTAGCACGCAGGCCGACAGCGTCGCAAAGAGCCCCCTGCCAATTGGGCCTGCAACCTCAGATTTGCTGCATGCTGGCCGCAAGTGCTGCCCCGGAAGCGGGTTGGGACCGGGGCTGTGCGCGGAGTTGAGGGAACACAACGTGCATACAAGGCATACGCCACGCTTTCCTCGCGGTTTGTGGGCGCGTGCGTGTTGAAGTCGTAAGAGAGGCTAGATGGCTCAAGTAAAAATGGCGACGCTTATCTTGCGATCCAAATTTGCCGCTTCATAAGATTCGCGAATCCTATTCTTTTTCGTTCTCGTCGAGCTTGTGCCCGTCGAGCAGGCGGCGGCGCTTTTCCGCCTCCTGGTCCAGCTTCTCGCGCTCGGCCTTGTTGCGGCCGTGGAGCACGCGGTTGGCGGCGGCGCGCCTTTCGATCTCGGCGCGCGCTTTCGCTTTCTTGGCCTGCTTTAGATTGACGATCTCGGCGCTCATGGGTGCCCGCCCCCCTGCCCCGTGATCGCGCCAGCATAGCCCGGACCCGGCTCGATTGTCAGGCCCCTACCCGCTCCCTATGCTCGGTCCCGCTGCGCGTTCCGAAAAAGCGAGGCCGACCCGGAGGATGAGCGACTGGGCATGACCGACTACCGGGCGCCGCTGGCCGAGATGCGCTTCGCGCTGGAGGAGGTGGCGGGGCTGGGCGAGGTCGCGCGCCTGCCCGGCTGCCAGGAGGCGAGCGGCGAGCTGGTGATGGCGCTGCTGGAGCAGGCCGGGCGGCTGGCGAGCGAGACGATCGCGCCGCTCAACGCCGTGGGCGACCGGGAGAAGGCGCGGCTGGAGAACGGCGTGGTGCGCATGCCGAGCGGCTTCCCGCAGGCCTACGCCCGCTTCGTCGAGGGCGGCTGGAACGCGGTGCCCTTCGACCCGGCACACGGCGGCGGCGGCCTGCCGTGGCTGGTGGCGGCCGCGCTGCAGGAAATCTGGCAGAGCTGCGGGCTCGCCTTCGGGCTCTGCCCGCTCTTGACCCAGGGCGGGACCGAGCTGCTGGAGACCTGCGGCACGGCGGAGCAGAAGCGGCGCTACCTGCCGAAGCTGGTCTCCGGCGAATGGACCGCGACCATGAACATCACCGAGCCGCAGGCCGGCTCGGACATCGGCGCCGCGCGCACCAGGGCGACGCGCGAAGACGGCCACTATCGCATTTCCGGCCAGAAGATCTTCATCACCTACGGCGACCACGACATGGCCGAGAACGTGATCCACTTCGTGATCGCCCGCACGCCCGAGGCACCTGCCGGCAGCCGGGGCTTGAGCCTGTTCCTGGTGCCGAAGTACCTGCCCGACGACGACGGCAAGCCCGGCCGGCGCAACGACCTCCGTGTCCTGAAGCTGGAGGAGAAGCTCGGGATCCACGCCTCGCCCACCTGCGTCATGAGCTACGGCGAGGACGGCGGCGCGATCGGGTTCCTGGTCGGCGAGGAGAATCGCGGGCTGGAGCAGATGTTCACCATGATGAACAGCGCGCGGCTTGCGGTGGGCTTGCAGGGCTTCGCGGTTGCCGAGCGCGCCTATCAGCAGGCCCGCGTCTACGCGCGCGAGCGGAGACAAGGCAAGGCGGTGGACGCACCCGAAGGCGAGAGCAGCGCGATCATAGACCATCCCGACGTCAAGCGCATGCTTGCCACCATGAAAGCCTCGACCGAGGCGATGCGGGCGCTGATCTATCGGGCCTACGCCGAGCTCGATCTCGCGCGGCGCCATCCCGACGAAGAGGCGCGCGCGCGGCACGAGGCGCGGGTGCAGCTGCTGACGCCGGTGGTGAAGGCCTGGTGCAGCGATCTCGGCTGCGAGGTCGCCTCGCTCGGCGTGCAGGTCCACGGCGGCGCGGGCTACGTCGAGGAGAGCGGCGCCGCCCAGCACCTGCGCGACGCGCGCATAACGCCGATCTACGAGGGCACCAACGGCATCCAGGCGCTCGACCTGGTGAGCCGCAAGCTGCTGCGCGACGAGGGCGAAGCGATGGCGGCGCTGATCGCCGAGATGCACGACACGGTGACGGCGCTGCGCTTCGCCGACGAGCTGTGGTCGCTCGCCGGGCCGCTGGAGAACGCGATCGACGACCTGGACGATGCCAGCGCGTGGCTGATCGAGCGCGGCAAGGAGACCTTCGAGCTGGCCGCGGCCGGCGCCACGCCTTATCTGCGCCTGTGCGGCACGGTCATCGGCGGCTGGCTGCTGGCCAAGTCCGCGCTGGCGGCAGTCCGGCGCGAGGAGAACAGCGCCGGCGATCCGCTGCTCGCCGCCAAGCCGGCGACCGCCGCCTTCTATGTCGAGAACATCCTGCCACAAGCCTCCGGCCTGGCGCGCGCGGCGACCCGCGGCAGCGATGCCTTGCTCGCGATGGACGCGGATGCGCTTTAGCGCGCGAGAGCCCTTGCGGCAGCGCAATGCCGCTTCACGTCGCGG
>JBOHKJ010000102.1:0-8990 GCA_050728975.1 Kiloniellales bacterium
GTCCTGAGCGGCGCACTCGATACGCTGGGCTTCCCGCGGGCGATCGCCGCGGAGTGAGCGCGATCCCGCTCCGTCCGGCAGGCGAGGAATCATAGATCGGCCAGCCGCTTGCCGCTTTCGGGGTCGAAGAGATGAAGGCTGCCCGGGTGCGGGGCGAGCGAAAGACGCGCGCCGCTTTGCACCACGCGGCTGCCCGGCAGGCGGATCGTCACGCTGGCACCGTCCAATTTGCCGTGGGCGAGCGTGTCTGCGCCCAGGGTTTCCACCAATTCGACGGCAACGGCGAGCGGACCGTCCGCCGCTTCCTCGAGATGCTCGGGCCTGATGCCGACCATCACCTCGCGGCCAGCCAGCGCAGACAGCGCTTTGTTCGTCTCCGGCAGGCGCGGGCCGGCGGCGAGCGTCAGGCCACTGCCGTCGCCTTCGACCGTGCCAGGCAGGAAATTCATCGCCGGCGAGCCGATGAAGCCGGCAACGAAAAGACTGGCCGGGCGCTCGTAGAGCGCAAGCGGCGCATCGATCTGCTCGGCCACGCCCTGATTCATCACCACCAGCAGATCGGCGAGCGTCATGGCCTCCACTTGGTCGTGAGTGACGTAGACCGAGGTGGTGCCGAGCCGGCGCTGGAGCTGCTTGATCTCGAGACGCATCTGAACTCTGAGCTTGGCATCGAGATTCGAGAGCGGCTCGTCGAACAGGAAGACCGCCGGGTCACGCACGATGGCGCGGCCCATCGCAACCCGCTGGCGCTGCCCCCCGGAGAGCTGGCGCGGCTTGCGTTGCAGCAGCGGCTCGAGCTCCAGGGTGCGGGCGGCCTGCGTCACCCGCTCGGCGATCTCGGCCTTGGGCGTGCGCGCGATCTTGAGGCCGTAGGCCATGTTGTCGAAGACCGTCATGTGCGGGTAGAGCGCATAGTTCTGGAACACCATGGCGACGTTGCGGTCCTTGGGCTCGAGCTCGTTGACGCGCCGCCCGCCGATCCTGATCTCGCCTTC
This sequence comes from Kiloniellales bacterium, assembly GCA_050728975.1. GTDB lineage: Bacteria > Pseudomonadota > Alphaproteobacteria > Kiloniellales > JBOHKJ01 > JBOHKJ01. The sequence goes on from JBOHKJ010000102.1 coordinate 996, forward strand.
GGTGATCGTCTCGAGGCCGGCGATCATGCGCAGCAGCGTCGACTTGCCGCAGCCGGACGGGCCGACGACCACGACGAAGGCGCCGTCGGCGATCTCGAGATCGATGCCGTGGATCACCCGGCTTGCGCCGTAGCTCTTTTTCACGCTGCTGAGACCGACATCCGCCATCGTCCCGCCCCTATTTCTCGCTCTCGACCAAACCCTTGACGAAAAGCCGCTGCATGCCGATCACCACCGCCACCGGCGGCAGCATCGCCAGCATGGTGGCCGCCATCACAGCCGGCCAGTCGGTCTGGTCCTCGGCTGTCGCGATCATCCGATTGATGCCCATGACGACGGTGGTCATGGAGGTGTCGGTGGTAATCAGCAGCGGCCAGAGGTACTGGTTCCAGCCATAGATGAAAAGGATCACGAAGAGCGCCGCCATATTTGTGCGCGAGAGCGGCAGCAGCACGTCCCAGAAGAAGCGCAACGGCCCGGCCCCGTCGATGCGCGCCGCCTCGACCAGCTCGTCCGGCACGGTCATGAAGAACTGGCGGAACAGAAAGGTGGCGGTGGCTGACGCGATCAGCGGAATCGTCAGCCCCGCGTAGGTATTCAGCATGTTGAGATCGGCCACCACCTCGAAGGTCGGCAGGATGCGCACCTCGACCGGCAGCATGAGCGTCACGAAGATGGTCCAGAAGCAGAGATTCCGCAGCGGAAAGCGGAAGTAGACGATGGCGTAAGCCGAGATCAGCGAAATTGCGATCTTGCCGAGCGCGATCACCAGCGCCATCACCAGTGAGTTCCACATCTGCAACGCGACCGGCGCGCCGGAAAGCTGGGAGACGCCACGGAACAGCGCGCGGCTGTAGTTCTCGATCAGCTGGTCGCCGGGCAGGAGCGGCAGCGGTGGATGCAGAATCTCGCCGAGCGTCACCGTCGACGCGACGAACGTAACCCAGATCGGGAAGCAGACCAGTGCAACGCCCAGAATCAGCACCAGATGCGTGAGGACCCAACCGAGGCCACGTTTTTCGACCATTCTCGCCCCGCGCCTCTAGTAATGGACCCGCCGCTCGATGAAGCGGAACTGGATCACGGTTAGCGCGATCACCACCAGCATCAGGATCACCGATTGTGCCGAAGAGCTACCGAGGTCCAATCCGACGAATCCGTCGGCGTAGACCTTGTAGACCAGGATCGTGGTCGCCTGTCCGGGCCCGCCGCCGGTGACCGTGTGGATGATGCCGAAGGTCTCGAAGAAGGCGTAGACCAGGTTCACGACCAGCAGGAAAAAGGTGGTCGGTGAAAGCAGCGGGAAGACCACGGTCCAGAAGCGTCGCGCCGGTCCCGCGCCGTCAATCGCTGCCGCCTCGATCAAGGAGCGCGGAATGGCCTGGAGCCCGGCGAGGAAGAAGAGGAAGTTGTAGGAGATCTGCTTCCAGGCGGCGGCCAGCACCACCAGCGTCATGGCTTCGCCGCCGTTCAGCACGTGATTCCAGTTGTAGCCAACCACCTCGAGATAAAACGCGACGAGACCGATCGAGGGATTGAAAAGGAACAGCCACAGCACACCGGCCACCGCCGGTGCCACCGCGTAGGGCCAGACCAGCAACGTCTTGTAGACCGCGGCGCCCTTGATGACGCGGTCTGCCATCACCGCCAGCAGCAGCGCCAGCCCGAGCGACAGGCCGGCGACCGCCGTCGAGAAGATCGCCGTGGTGCGAAAGGAGGCGAGGTAGTAGGGATCGGAGAGCAGGAACTCGAAATTCTCGAACCAGACGAACTCGACGCCGAGCCCGAAGGCGTCCTGAATCAGCACCGATTGGTAGAGCGCTTGCGAGGCCGGCCAGATGAAGAAGACAAAGGTCACCGCCAGCTGCGGCGCTACCAGCAGGTAGGGCAGCAGACGATTGTCGAAGACGACGCGTTTCTCCATGGTGCCAGGCCTGTCTCGGCCGCCGGGAACGCAGGTTCGATGTGGGCCCGCTCCGCCTCGCGGGCCCCCCCGCTCCGGGACGACCGCAAACAGCGAGTCGGGACAGGTTCTTTGCGTCCTGGCGATTCGCTACTGGTTGGCGCGCTCGAAGCGGCGTAGCAGCTGATTCCCACGCTCGACCGCGCTGTCCAGAGCAGCCTGGGCGACCTTGTCGCCAGACCAGACGGCTTCCAGCTCCTCGTCGATGATGCCGCGAATCTGGTCGAAGTTGCCGAGCCGGACGCCGGCGGAATTGCCGGTCGGCTCCTTGCCGAGCATCTGCTTGATGCCGACGTCGGTACCAGGGTTCTTGTCGTAGAAGCCCTGGCTTTTGGTCAGCTCGTAGGCCGCCGGTGTGATTGGCAGGTATCCCGAATCCTGATGCCACTGGGCCTGGATCTCCGGCGAGGAAAGAAAGGCCAGGAACTTGGCGACGCCCTTGTATTCCTCGGCCTCGTGACCCTCCATCACCCACAGCGAGGCGCCGCCGATGATGGTGTTCTGCGGCGTACCGGGCGTGCCCGCCCAATAGGGCAGGCTCGAGACGCCGAAGTCGAACTGGGCCTCGTCCTTGATGCCGGCATAGCCCGCGGAGGATTCGGTGAAGATCGCGCATTCGCCGCTGCGGAAGCGCCCGCCAGCTTCATTGCGGCGGCCGGCGTAGACGAAGAGACCCTCTTTGGCCCACTGGCCGAGCTGATCGATGTGCTTGACCTGCAGCGGACCATTGAAGACCAGCTCGGTGTCGAGGCCGCCGAAGCCGTTGTCCTTGGTGGCGAAGGGCACATTGTGCCAGGCGCCAAGGTTTTCGAGCTGGATCCAGGACTGCCAGGCGGTGGTGAAGGGGCAGGCCGAGCCGGAGGCCTTGAGCGCCTTCAGCGCGCCATCGAGCTCGTCCCAGGTCTTCGGCGGATTGGCAGGGTCGAGACCGGCGGCCTTGAAGGCGTCGCGGTTGTAGTAGAGGACCGGCGTCGAGGAATTGTAGGGCAGTGAGAGCATCTTGCCGTCGGCGGTGGTGTAGTAGCCAGTGACCGGCTTCAGATAAGCATTGGCATCGAAAGGCTCGCCTGCTTCGGCCATCACCTCGTAGACCGGCTTCACGGCGCCTTCGGCGGCCATCATGGTCGCGGTGCCGACTTCGTAGACCTGCAGGATGTGCGGTTGCTGATTCGCGCGGAAGGCGGCAACGCCAGCGTTGAGCGTTTCGGTATAGTTGCCCTTGTAGACCGGCACCACCTGATAATCGGACTGCGATTTGTTGAAAGTATCGACCTGAACGGCGAGCAGTTCGCCGAGGCGACCGGTGAAAGCATGCCACCATTGGATCTCGGTGGCCGCGAACGTGGTCTCGGTACCGCCGGTCATGGCAACGGCCAATGCGAGCGCGAAGAGCTTGCTGTGACGTTTCATCATCGCTTCTCCCTGTTGAACATCCTGGGGTCTGGCGTTGGAACCGCCGCCGTGCGCGTTCTACCGGCCCTTGTCTACGGGCCGCTGTCACTCATGTTAAGCTTGCGCGACAGCTCCCGCCAAGGCCCCGAAAGTCCTGGGACAAGCTTGGAAAATGGCGCTGCAAGCTTCGGATAGTCCCTGACCGTCGGACCGCTTAGAAAAACACCAGGACGAGAGGAACGAGCGATGCCAAGGAGCGGTGCGATGACCTTGACCAACGCGGCGACAAGCGGCGAACGGGCCCCGGGCCAGGGCAAAAAGGCACCGGAGAGCGCCAGCGGCGGTGGCCGCGCGGTCAAGCTGGTGGCGCGCGCCTGCGCCTTCATCGAGGCGCGCAGTGGCGAGCCGCCAAGGCTGGCCGAGGTCGCCGCGGCGGTCGGCGCCAGCCCGTGGCAGCTCCACCGCGCTTTCAGGCGGGTGCTGGGCCTGACGCCGCGCGACTATACCGACGCCAAGCGGGCACATCGCTTCCGCGACGAGCTGAAGAGCGGCGAATCGGTGGCGGGCGCAACCTATGGGGCGGGCTACGGCTCCTCGAGCCGGGTCTACGAGGGCGCGCGCCACTATCTCGGCATGACGCCCGCCTCCTATGCCAGGGGCGGTAAGGGCGCGGAGATCGTCTACGCGCTCAGCCACTCGCCGATGGGGCGGCTGCTGGTGGCGGCGACCGCCAACGGCGTCTGCTTCGTCTCGCTCGGCAAGAGCGACAAGGCGCTGACCGAGGCGCTGGAAGAGGAGTTCCCCGAGGCCCAGTCCATAGCGCGCGATTCCCAGGCCCTCGAGCCGGCGATCGCCGCCCTGCTCGACTATCTCGCCGGCAAGACGCCGCATCCCGACCTGCCGCTCGACGTGCGGGCGACCGCCTTCCAGCGCCGTGTCTGGCAGGAGCTGATCGCGGTGCCGCCGGGCGAGACGCGGACCTATAGCGAGATCGCCAAGGCGCTCGGGCTGCCCAAGGCGCAGCGCGCGGTGGGCCGGGCCTGCGCCACCAACCCGGTATCGCTGGTCGTGCCCTGCCATCGCATCCTGCGCGGCGATGGCAAGCTCGGCGGCTATCGCTGGGGGCTGACCCGAAAGGCGGCGCTGATCGAACTGGAAGCGCGCCTCAAGGAATCGCAGGCCGACTAAAGCGGATCGGCGCGTCGCAAAGCGACGTCGCCCGCAAGGAGAATCTTGTCGAGAGTCGCGACACTCGTTATAGGAGATTCATGGCGACGAAGCGTCGACAAATCTCCTACTTGCGCATGGGTCGCCGCTCGATACCGCTTGCCGTTCGCCGACACCCCCGCGCCCACTCCATCACCGTCCGGATCGACAACCACACCCGCGGGGTGACCCTGGTCCTGCCGCGCCGGACGCCGCTTGCCGAAGGCCTCGCCTTCGTCGAGGAAAAGGCCGAGTGGATTCTGAATCGGCTCGATGCCCTGCCAAAGCGCATTGCCTTCGAGCACGGTGCGGTGATCCCGGTGCTCGGCCAGGACCACGCGATCTGTCACCTGCCGGATGCCCGCTCCGGCGTCTGGCGTAGCGACGGGGTGATCTACGTCTCCGGCTTTGCCGAGCATCTGGCGCGCCGGGTGACCGATTTCCTCAAGGCCGAGGCGCGGCTCGAGATCAGCGAGCGGGCACGCGAAAAGGCCGCCCTGATCGACCAGCGGGTGCGCCGCATCACGCTCCGCGACACCTCCACTCGCTGGGGCAGCTGCACCTCCAACGGCGACCTCGCCTTCTCCTGGCGCCTCATCCTGGCCCCCGAAGAGGTGCTGGACTACGTCGTGGCGCACGAAGTGGCGCACCTGCGCTACATGAACCATGGCAAGCGCTTCTGGAGCCTGACCCGCAAGCTGACCGACGAGATGGACGGCCCGCGCGACTGGCTGCGCGACTACGGCGACAACCTGATGTTCTACGGCTGAGCTTCGCCGTCCGGGGCCGGGGAGGCCCGGCCCGGCACCCAGACATAGCCGTCGGGATCGACCAGATAGGCCTCGCGCAACCCGTGGGGCTTGTCGGCGGCGCTTGCCAACACAGTGTGGCCGCCGGCCTTGGCTCGCGCCTCGGCGGCATCGGGATCGATGCCGTAGAGCCGCAGCTCTGCACCGGCGCCACGAATTGCGCCGTCGCCGGTCAGGCCGAGCAGTGGATGGCTGGCGTAGCTGTGGTCGGCGTGGAGCATCCAGAGATGGCCGCCGTGGCGCAGCACGGCGAAGTCGGCGTCGGCGTAGACCTTCTCCGCGCCCAGCACCTCGGTCTGGAAGGCGAGCGCGCGGGCGACGTCGCGCACCAGCAGGTTGACGCCGAAGCCGGCGAGGCTGCGGCCGAACTGGTCGGCGGACATGAAGGGCTCGCCTTCGCGCTTCTTCATCGTGACTCCTGGCCGCCTTTGGGGGCCCCGCGCGCCTTCCCCGGATAGAGCCGGCCGACTATAAGGCTTGCGATCACGACTGCCCAAGCCCCCCATGTTTCCTGACCGCGATATCGGAGCCCGATCGTCCGTGAGCGCTAAGCACGCCCCACCCCAGAGCCCGTCGATGACGGCGCTGCTGGTGGCGATCTCGGCGCTGGGGCCGATATCGACCGACCTCTATCTGCCCTCGCTACCGGCGATCGGCCGCCACTTCGCCAGCTCCGCTGCCGAGATCCAGCTTACGCTCTCGGTGTTCCTTTTTGGCTTCGCAGTCAGCCAGTTGATCTACGGCCCGCTCGCCGACCGCTTCGGGCGGCGGCCGGTGTTGATCGGCGCCCTGCTGCTCTACTTCGCTGCGAGTCTGCTGTGCTGGATCGCGCCCGGCCTCGAGGTGCTGATCGCGGCGCGCTTCCTGCAGGCGATCGGGGCCTGCGCCGGGCCGGTAGTGGCGCGCGCGGTGGTGCGGGACGTTTACGGTGCGAGCGGTGCGGCGCGCATCCTCTCCCACCTCGCCACCGCGGTGGCGCTGGCACCGGCGATCGGGCCCGTGATGGGCGGGTTCGTCGAAAACGCTTTCGGCTGGCGCAGCAACCTCGCCCTGCTCGCGCTGTGGGGAGCGGCAGCCCTGGCCGCCACCTGGCGGCTGCTGCCGGAGACGATCCCCGCGCGCAATCCGGCGGCGACCCAGCCACAGCGCATCGCCGGCAACTACCTGAGGCTCGCGGCCGATTCCGGCTACTGCACCTACGTGGCGATCTCCGCCTGCGCTTACGGCGGAATCTTCGCCTTCATCTCCGGCTCGTCCTTCGTGCTGATCGAGGGCCTGGGCCTCAGCCCCGCCGCCTATGGCTTCTGCTTCGCCGTGATGCCGCTCGGCTACATGAGCGGCGCCTTCCTCTCGGTCCGCTTCTCGGGCCGCCGTGAGATCGGCCGGCTGATCCTCGCGGGTGCGGCGGTCGCCGCGGCAGCCGGGATCGGCGGCTTCGCGCTGGCGCTGATCCTGCCGGCCGAGCCGCTTGCCGTCGTTGCCCCGATCTACTTTTTCGGGCTTGGCGCCGGCCTGATGATTCCCAATGCGGTGGCCGGCGCAATCGGTCCCTTCCCGACCATGGCGGGCGCCGCTTCGGCGCTGCTCGGCTTCCTGCAGATGGGATCGGCGGCACTGATCGGCATCGCGGTCGGCCAACTGGTGGACGCAACCGCGCGCGGCCTCTACGGCGCCGTGGCGCTGGTCGGTCTGCTCGCACTCGTGATGGCCTGGTCGGTCCGCCGCCGCGGCGCGAGCGATTAGCGGTCGCGCGGCGGCTTCGCCGGGCGCCGCACCTGCGGCTCGCGCATTGCAGCGCCCTCTTCCTCGCCTTCGCCGCCGGAGAGCAATCGGGTGATGAGCCGCTCGAGGAAGCCGCCGCCAGACTCCGGCGCTTCAGTCGCTGCAGGCTCCTCGATGCCGGCCATCAGCGGCGCATCGGTGCCGAGCGGGCGCACCGGCAGGCCCTCGTGGGCGCGCGCCATGATGCGCCCCCACAGCACGGCCGGCAGCGTGCCGCCGCTGATGGCATGCATCGGCTTGCCGTCGTCGTTGCCGAACCACACGCCGCCGACATAGTCCGCGGTGTAGCCGACGAACCAGGCGTCGCGAAAATCCTGGCTGGTGCCGGTCTTGCCGGCAGCCGGCAGGCCGAGCACTTGCGCCTTTTGCGCGGTGCCGCTGGCGAGCGTTTCCCGCATCATGGCATTCATCATGGCGACGTGGCGCGCCTCGACGATCCGTCCCAGGCTCTGCGAGGAGCGCACGTACAAGGCCTTGCCGGCGCTGGTGCGCACGCGCTCGATCACATGCGGCGTGCTGGCGTCGCCGCCGTTGGCGAACGGCGCATAGGCGGCGACGAGCTCGATCAGCGAAACCTCGGACGTACCCAGCGCGAGCGACGGATTGGCCTCGAGCTTGGAGGCAATGCCCAGCCGATAGGCGGTCTTGGCGACCGCGACCGGTCCGACCTCCTGCGTGAGCCGCACCGATACGGTGTTGAGTGAGTGCGCCAGCGCCTGCGTCAGCGTCACAGGCCCGTAATATTCGCGGCTGTAGTTTTCCGGCTTCCAGCCCTTGAGCGCGATCGGCTTGTCCTCGCGCACGCTGTCGGGCAAAAGCCCGCGCTCGAGCGCGGCGAGAAAG
>JBOHKJ010000103.1:0-22435 GCA_050728975.1 Kiloniellales bacterium
GGATCGGTGAACTATGGCGGCGATCCTCGAAGTTGAGAACCTGAGCATCCGCTTTGCTACGCCAGAGGGCGAGGTAAGGGCGGCGAGCGACGTCTCCTTCGCTATCGAAGAGGGCGAGACGGTTGGCATCGTCGGCGAGTCTGGCTCCGGCAAGACCCAGGTCTTCCTGGCGGTGATGGGCTTGCTCGCCAGGAACGGCTGGGCAACCGGATCGGTGCGCTATCGTAGCCAGGAGCTGCTGGGGCTTGCCTCCGAGCAGCTCAACAAGATCCGCGGCGTCAAGCTGTCGATGATCTTTCAGGACCCGATGACGTCGCTCAATCCTTTTCTGCGGATCTCCAGGCAGCTGACCGAGGTGCTGGTCGAGCACAAGCACGTTAGCGAATCCGACGCGCGCCGCCGCGCGATCGAGATGTTGGATCGGGTCGGGATTCCCGAGGCTGCAAAGCGCTTCGATCTCTATCCCCACGAGTTTTCGGGCGGGATGCGCCAGCGAGTGATGATCGCCATGGCGTTGCTCTGCGAGCCGGACCTCTTGATCGCCGACGAGCCGACCACCGCGCTCGACGTCACCATCCAAGCTCAGATTCTTGGGTTGATGGCCGATCTCAAGCGCGATTTCAACACTGCAATCGTGATAATTACTCACGACCTGGGCGTGGTGGCGGGGCTCTGCAACCGAGTCAACGTCATGTACGCTGGGCGGATCGTCGAGACCGGCTCCGTGCGCGACATCTTTTACCGACCGCAGCACCCCTATTCGCTCGGTCTGTTGGGCTCGATGCCGCGTCTCGACGAAGTGCGCGTGCACGAGCTCAGGACCATTCCCGGCCAGCCTCCGAATCTGCAGGCGCTGCCGTCCGGGTGCTCCTATAACACCCGCTGCCCTTACGTTTTCGAGCGCTGCCACGAAGAGCGCCCGCCGCTGCGCCAAGCCGGCGAGGCGCGCGCCAAGGCTTGCCACCTCGATAGCCTTAGGCCGACCGGCTAGGCCATGGCGGAAACCCTCCTTTCGGTCCGCGACCTCAAGGTCTACTTCAGCATTCTGGTACGTGGCAGCTTTCCGCGCCGTTATCTGCCGCTCAAGGCCGTCGACGGCGTCAGCTTCGACATCAGAGCCAGCGAGACCCTCGGCGTAGTAGGCGAATCCGGTTGCGGCAAGTCGACCGTCGGCCGCGCGGTGCTGCAATTGATCGCGCCGACCGCAGGTCGCGTGGTCTGGCTGGGCGAGGACATCGCCGGGTTGCCGCCGAAGGAGATGCGGCCGAAGCGCCAGGACATGCAGATCATTTTCCAGGACCCGCTCGCCAGCCTCGATCCGCGTATGACTATTGGCGACATCATCGCCGAGCCGCTACGCACCTTCGAGCCGAACCTGCGGCCCGCCGAGTTCAAGGCGCGAGTCAAGGATATCATGGCGAAGGTCGGGTTGCTGCCGCAGATGGTCAATCGCTATCCCCACGAGTTCTCGGGCGGCCAGTGCCAGCGTATCGGTATTGCCCGGGCGATGATCCTCAATCCGCGCCTGATCGTCTGCGACGAGCCGGTGTCGGCCCTCGACGTCTCGATCCAGGCTCAGATCATCAACCTTTTGATGCGCCTGCAACGCGAGTTCGGCCTCTCGCTCTTGTTCATCAGCCATGACCTTTCCATCGTGCGCCACATCAGCCACCGCATCATGGTGATCTATCTCGGCCGAGTAATGGAGCTGGCCGATCGCGAGGCGCTCTATCGCGACCCCAAGCATCCCTATACCCAGGCTCTGATCTCGGCGGTGCCAATCCCCGACCCCGACAAGGAGCAGGCCAAGCGGCGCCTGATCCTGGCCGGCGATCTGCCATCGCCGCTCGATCCACCCTCGGGTTGCGTGTTCCGCACCCGCTGCCCGAAGGCAACTGAAATTTGCGCCAGGGAAGTGCCGCTTCTGGAAGTCGCCGCTCCCGGGCACGAGGTGGCTTGTCACCACTGGCGGGAGTAGCGAGGCGAGCACCTGCAAGGGCGCATAGGCTTCGACCGGCCTCCGGCCGGTCGCCTCCGGCCAGACGTCGATGAACGCGGTAGCCGCTAGGCTGAGGATCGCGCCCACCGCAGTCATGACGGCTAGGCGCCGGGCGAAGAATCGCTCCAATTCTCGCTCGGGCACTAGATCGCGGATCCAGGCGTTCCAGCTCGCCCCACGATGGCGCCGAAGAAGTAGTGCCCGGCGAAACCCAGCGCTACCAGCAGCAGGGCCGGGAAGGACGCGGAGACGAAGGCGGCGAGCGCCATTACCAGCAGCATCGGCCGGCTAAGGAGACCGGCTGTGACGCAGATCAGGCGTCGCTGGCGCAGCCGCTCGACCAGATAGATTCCGGCCAGGTGGGCGATCTGAACCAAGTGGGGAATGGCCGCCAGAAGGCCGATCATGAGGTTGGAGGCGCCGAGCTGGAGCGCGAAGGCAACCACGAAGGCGCCCGCGGTCAGCGTTTCCATGCCCTGAGAGGCGACACCGTTGCGGATCAGCCAGCCGAGGCCCTGGCGGCGCTCCAGGCGCGTAGTGGCCGGCGCCGGGGCTAGGCGCGACAGGATGGGAGGCATCGCTGCTGTGTAATATCCGATCCTTGGCCGGCCTGGAATGGTGAAGCTGCGTTAACCATCTTAAGTTTATAGTTCCGTCAGGTTGCGGGCCGTTCTGCAGCCTGCCGCCGTTCCACCGCAGGACCGGAGAGAAGCCCATGAGCGCGTCCGTGAAAGGCATCGACAAGGTGCCGCAGGTTCCCGCCAATCCCATGGGAACGAACGGCTTCGAGTTCGTCGAGTACACCGCCGAGGACCCGGCGGCGCTCGGCCGACTGTTTGAATCGCTGGGCTTCGTCGCGGTTGCCCGCCATCGCTCTAAGGCTGTCACGCTCTACCGCCAGGGCGGCATCAACTTCGTCGTCAATGCCGAGCCGGAGAGTTTCGCGCAGTCCTTCGCCCGAGTGCATGGGCCCTCGGTCTGCGCGATAGCGTTCCGGGTCGCCGACGCCGGCAAGGCGACCAAGCAGGCGCTCGAGCTCGGCGCGCGCGGCCAGGAGAGCCGGGTCGGCCCAATGGAGCTCAACATCCCGGCAATCCGCGGCATCGGCGACAGCTTGATATATCTCGTCGATCGATTCGACGAGCGCGGCAGCATCTACGACGTCGACTTCCTCGCCGAGAACGGTGCGATCGAAAGCCCGAAGGGCGTTGGACTCACCGAGATCGATCACCTGACCCACAATGTCTATCGGGGGCGCATGGATCTCTGGGCCGACTTCTATAGCCGGTTGTTCAATTTTCGCGAGATTCGCTACTTCGACATCGAGGGCAAGTTGACCGGCCTCAAGAGCCGCGCCATGACCAGCCCCTGCGGCAGGATCCGCATCCCGATCAACGAATCGGCCGATGAGAGGTCGCAGATCGAAGAGTATCTCACTGCCTATCGAGGCGAGGGCATCCAGCATATCGCGCTCACCACGGACGACATCTACAAGACCGTCGAGACGCTGCGGGCGAAGGGTGTCGGTTTCATGGATCCACCGCCCGACACCTACTACGAGAACGTCGACAAGCGCCTGCCTGGCCACGGTGAGGATCTGGCGCGCCTCAAGAGGAACGCTATCCTGATCGACGGTGCGCCGACTAGAAGTGGGGGCCGCCTGCTGCAGATCTTCACTCGTACGGTAATCGGACCGATCTTCTTCGAGATCATCCAGCGCAAGGGCGACGAGGGGTTCGGTGAGGGGAATTTCAAGGCCCTGTTCGAGTCGATGGAGCAGGACCAGATCCGCCGCGGCACTCTGAAAGCCTGAGGAGCGGCGATGGCCATGGGCGCGATACGGCAGCAGTTGCAACCCGGCCAGCGGCCGGATTTCACTATCGATCAGGGCTGGCGTGCCTACACGCGCGAGGCCCATGCTACTTGGCGCACGCTCTTCGAGCGCCAGTCCAAGCTGCTTCCAGGCCGCGCCTTCAAGCAATACATCGATGGTCTCGAGGGCCTGGGCGTCGCGGCCGACGGCATCCCGGATTTCGAGCGGCTCTCCGACATCCTGGAGAGGGCGACCGGCTGGCGCATCGTCGCCGTGCCTGGCTTGGTGCCGGACGAGATCTTCTTCGGGCATCTTGCAAATCGGCGATTCCCGGCGACCAACTGGATCCGCAAGCCGGCGCAGATGGATTACCTGCAAGAGCCGGACGTATTCCATGACGTCTTCGGCCATGTGCCGGTGCTGATGCATCCGATCTTCGCCGACTACATGCAGGCCTATGGCGAGGGCGCCCTAAAAGCGCTTAAACTCGGCGCGCTCGACTACCTGGCGCGGCTCTACTGGTACACTGTCGAATTCGGTTTGATCCAAACGCCCGAGGGCCTGCGCATCTATGGCTCGGGGATCGTCTCCTCGCGCGCGGAGTCTGTCTATTGCCTGGAAGATCCCAAGGCCAATCGCCTGCGCTTCGAATTGTTGCGGGTCATGCAGACCAGGTACCGGATCGACGACTTCCAGGAGACTTACTTCGTCATCCGCAGCTTCGATCAGCTCTTCGAGGCGACCCGTCCCGACTTCACGCCTTACTACGAGGAGCTGCGCCGTCGCTCCGACCTCGCGCCCGGAACGGTGCTTGAGGGTGAACGCCAAATTTCTCCACTCGCACGGGCATGACAAAGCCACCGGCGCAAGGGCCGGCGGCCAGGCTCGCCAGGACTTTTCCTAGCGAATCAGTTCGCCGATAAAGCCAGCAATGATCGGAAAGCTAATCCCAAAGCCGACAATGCCGTAGAAGACGACGCCCTCGACCAGGCCGCGCAGGCCCCGGCTGATAGGCACCATCTCGTCGTAATTGGGCGTCGGTGAGAGCGCTTCGCTCATGGCGGTGGTCCATCTAAGAAGGCCGCCCCCAGCGCCCAGGAGCGGGCGTGGTCAGAGCTAGCCTCGCCATTACTCTATATCGACTTGTGCCGCTGCAAATAGGGATAATTTCCTGAGTGAGTGTTCTGCGCTCCCGTCGCTCGTGGATGCCTGATAAATTGCTTGTTCACATAAGGATATCTTGATATGTCTAACTCATTGTCTCAGACGGCAATGCTGAGGGCAAGGCGATGGACAGCTTGGTAGTGGCCTTGAAGGCGGTGGCGGAGCCCACCCGCCTGCGCCTGTTGGCGCTTTGCGCGGAGGGCGATCTTACGGTCTCGGAGCTGACCCAGATCCTCGGCCAGAGCCAGCCGCGGGTATCGCGCCATTTGAAGCTTCTGTGCGAAGCCGGCCTGCTGGAACGGCTGCGGGAAGGGCCCTGGGCCTATTTCCGCTTGGCGCGGCGCGGCAACGTCGCGGAGTTGGCGCGCCATCTCCTGGCCGCGCTGCCGGACGAAGACCCGACGCTCGGTCTCGACCGCAGTCGCCTGGAATCGGTGAAACGCGGCCGCGCCGACCGTGCCGCCGAATACTTCCGCGCCAATGCCGATCATTGGAGCGAGATTCGCTCGCTCTATGTCGACGAGAGCGAAGTCGAGCGCGCGCTCCGGAGTCTGGTCCTCGAGCGCGCGCCGCAGCGCCTGCTCGACTTGGGTACCGGCACCGGTCGCATTCTCGAGATCCTGGCGCGAAAAGTGCCTGAGGCGACCGGCATCGATCTCTCTCGCGAGATGCTGGCGGTGGCCCGCGCCAAGCTTGACCAGGCGGGATTGCGCAACTGCTTGCTGCGCCATGCCGACATGTATCAGCTGCCGCTCGCCGACGGCGATTTCGACGCTATCGTGCTGCATCAGGTGCTGCACTTCGCCGAGCAGCCCGAGCGGGTGGTGCGCGAGGCGGCGCGGGTGCTGGCGCCTGGCGGTCTGCTGGTGATCGCCGACTTCGAGGAGCACAGCCAGGAGCGGCTGCGCCGCGAGCATGCGCATCGCTGGCTCGGCTTCCCGACTGCGACCGTCGGCCAGTGGTTCCGTGCCGCGGGCCTCGAGCCCTTGAAGCCGCTCAGCCTCCCCGGCCGTCCGCTGACCGTCGGTCTTTGGTCAGCCGAACGGCCGCAGCGCCCTGGGGCCGCCGCCGAGCGGCAGCTGGAGGCGCGACCATGACCAAGATCTCTTTCCTGCGGCGGCGCTTCGAGCGCTCGCCTTCTGCCGCGCCGGCCAGACCGACGCTCTCGTTCGAGTTCTTTCCGCCCAAGAGCGTGGAGGCGGAGCGGAGCCTGTGGCGCAGCTTCGAGCGCCTCCGGCCGCTCGGGCCCAGCTTCGTCTCGGTCACCTATGGGGCGGGCGGCAGCACGCGCGAACGCACCCACGAGATCGTCGCCCGCGTTCGCCGCGAGACGGAGATAGCCCCAGCCGCGCACCTCACCTGCGTTGCCGCCTCCCGTGACGAGGTCGACGCGGTGGCGCGGCACTATTGGAGTGCGGGCGTGCGCCATGTGGTGGCGCTGCGCGGCGATCCACCCGAGGGCGCCGGCGCCTTCGTGGCGCATCCTCAAGGCTATGCTCGCGCCGCCGATTTGGTGGCCAGCCTGAAGCGAATCGCCGATTTCGAGATCTCCGTCGCCTGCCATCCGGAGGGCCATCCCGACGCCGTCAGCCCTTCCGCTGATCTCGACAACCTGAAGCGCAAGGCCGAAGCGGGCGCTACCCGCGCCATCAGTCAGTTCTTCTTCGGCACCAATACTTTCCTCCGATTCCGCGATCGCGCAGTGCGGGCTGGAGTCGGCATCCCGATCCTTCCAGGCATTCTGCCGATCCTGAAATTCGACCGCACGGTCGAGTTCGCCAAACGCTGTGGCGCATCGATTCCGGCCTGGCTCGCCGAGCTCTACGATGGTCTCGACAACGATCCGGAAACCCGGTTCCTGGTCTCGGCCGGAGTGATGGCCGAGCTGTGCCGGCGCCTCGCCGCCGAGGGCGTCGAGCACTTCCACTTCTACACCCTCAATCAGGCGGCGCTCACCGCTGCCATCTGCCGCCTCTTGAACGCGCCCAAGGGCGCCTATGTCAGCTCCGGCCCAGCCGTACTGGGAACCCGCGAGGCCGTCAGCTCGTGAGCCGACTCATCGAATCCCTGCGCGAGCGGGTTCTGCTCGCCGACGGTGCCATGGGCACCCAGGTCCAGGCGCGCAACCTCGATACCGAGCGCGATTTCCTCGGCTGCGAGAACTGCACGGAGATACTCAACAAATCCCGTCCCGATCTGGTGCGCGAGATTCATACCGCCTACCTTGAGGCGGGGTCGGATCTGGTCGAGACCAATTCCTTCGGCGGCTCGCCGGTGACCCTTGCCGAGTTCGGCTTGGAAGCCGAGGCCTTCGAGATCAACAAGCGCGCCGCCGAGCTGGCCCACGAGGCGATCGAGGCTTTCAAGGGCGACGGCCGCGAGCGCTTCGTGCTGGGTGCGGTCGGGCCAGGCACCAAGCTGCCGAGCCTGGGACAGCTCGACTATCTGCGCCTCGAAGCGGCGCTGACGATCCAGTGCGACGGCCTGATCGCCGGCGGAGCGGACGCGATCCTGATCGAGACCTGTCAGGACCCCCTGCAGAGCAAGGCTGCCGTCAACGGTGCCAAGGCAGCGATTCAAAAGGCCGGCGGCGATCAGCCGATCCTAGTGCAGGTGACCGTCGAGACCACGGGCACGCTCCTGGTCGGCACCGACATTGCGGGTGCCGCAACTATCGTGCGTGCGTTGGACGTGCCGATCATCGGCCTCAACTGCGCGACGGGACCCCAGGAGATGGCCGAGCACGTCAAGTGGCTGGCCGAGAATTGGGATGGCCCGATCTCGATCCAGCCCAACGCCGGACTGCCGGAACTGGTCGACGGCCACACCTGCTATCCGCTCGGCCCCCAGGAGTTCGCGACTTGGCTTGAGCGCTTCGTCGAGGTGCATGGTGTCAACCTTATCGGCGGTTGTTGCGGGACGGACGAGAGGCATATCAAGGCGCTCGACGCCATGTTGCGGAAACGCGCCGGCGACAGGCGCCGGCCCGCGCCTGTCGAGCGCTCCTCGCTGTGGGTCGCGTCGCTGGCTTCGCTTTACGGCCAGGTGCCGCTGCGCCAGGAGCGCGCCTATCTCTCGATCGGCGAGCGCTGCAACGCCAACGGCAGCAAGCGGTTCCGCGATCTCCAGGCGGCCGGCGACTGGGAAGGTTGCGTCGCACTCGGGCGCGAGCAGGTCGAGGAAGGCTCTCATGCGCTTGACGTCTGCACCGCCTTCGTCGGTCGCGAAGAGGCCGTTGAAATGGACGCGGTGGTGAGCCGTCTGCGCGGTGCGGTCTCCGCACCGCTGGTGATCGACTCGACCGAGCTGCCGGTTCTGGAGCAGGCGCTTGCCCTCTACGGCGGCAAAGCGGTGATCAACTCGATCAATTTCGAGGATGGCGAGGGACCGGCGGAAAAGCGCCTGGCACTGGCGCGGCGCTTCGGTACCGCCGTGGTGGCACTCACCATCGACGAGCAGGGTATGGCCAAGACCGTCGAGCGCAAGGTCGCAGTCGCCGCGCGGCTGCGGGACTTCGCCTGCGGACGCTTCGGCCTGCCGCAATCGGACCTGCTGATCGATCCGCTGACCTTCACCATCTGCACCGGCAACGAAGACGACCGCAAGCTGGGCCTTGCGACGCTCGACGCGATCGAGCAGATTGCGCAGCGCCTGCCGGACGTGCAGATCATACTCGGCCTATCGAACATCTCCTTCGGCGTCAATCCGGCGGCGCGTCAGCTGCTCAATTCGGTATTCCTGGATCACGCGCTGAAGCGCGGCATGACCGGCGCCATACTTCACGTCAGCAAGATACTGCCGCTCCACAAGATCGACCCCGAAGAGGTCAAGGTCGCCGAGAACCTCATCTACGACCGGCGCCGGCCGGGCTACGATCCGCTGGAGCGGCTGCTAGAGCTCTATGCCGACCGCAAGGCCGAGGGCGCCGCGGCCAAGAAGCGACCTGAGAATGTGGAGGAGCGTCTCGCGCAACGCATCGTCGACGGCGACCGTCAGGGTTTGGAGGAAGATCTGGACCTGGCGATGGCGGCACATCCGCCGCTCGAAATCATCAACAAGTTCCTGCTCGACGGCATGAAGGTGGTGGGCGAGCTGTTCGGTGCCGGCAAGATGCAGCTGCCCTTCGTGCTGCGTTCGGCTGAGTGCATGAAGACCGCGGTCGCTTATCTCGAGCCCCATATGGAGCGGGTCGAGGGTCACCAGAAGGGCACCATCGTGCTCGCCACGGTGAAAGGCGACGTCCACGACATCGGCAAGAACCTGGTCGACATCATCCTCACCAACAACGGCTACCGTGTGGTCAATCTCGGCATCAAGCAGCCGCTCGCCAGCATCCTGGAGGCGGCGCAGGAGAACAAGGCCGACGCCATCGGCATGTCGGGATTGCTGGTCAAGTCGACGGTGATCATGCGTGAGAATTTGGAGGAAATGACACGTCAGCAGGTCCATGTCCCGGTGTTCCTCGGCGGGGCGGCGCTCACTCGTCATTATGTCGAGGAGGACTGCGCCCGCGCTTACAATGGCAGCGGTGTCGCCTATGCGCGCGACGCCTTCGACGGCCTAAATCTCATGGACAAGGTGGTTACCGGCCGCTTTCAGGAGCACCTCGCCGAACGCGCAAAAAAAACCAGCGGCGGCAAGCGCGCCAGCGAGCGGCGCCAGATCGGCAAGCCCTTCAAGGCGACAGAGCGTCCGGTCGACTTCAAAGAGCTCAAGCTGCGCAAGGCCGAGTTGAACCGCGACGTTGCCATCCCGGAACCGCCTTTTTGGGGCGCGCGGGTTATCGAGTCGGTACCGGTGAAGGCCATCCTGCCCTATCTCAACCAGCGAATGCTGTTCCAGTTCCACTGGGGTTACCGCAAGGCCGGCCGATCGCTTGAGGACTACATGCGCTGGGCGCGCGAGGCCCTACGCCCGCAGCTGACGCGTCTCCTCGATCTCTGCCACGAGCAGGAAATTCTGCTGCCGCAGGCGGTCTATGGCTATTGGCCTTGTGCGGCGGTCGGTAACGATCTGCTGCTGTTCGATGTCGAAGACCGCGACCGCGAGGTCGCGCGCTTCACCCTGCCGCGTCAGGCACGCGACAACGGCCTCTGCATCGCAGATTTTTTCGCCGACGCCAGCGACGGCGTGCACGACGTCATTGGACTGCAGGTAGTAACGGTCGGTCAGCGCGCTGCCGAAGTCGCGCGCTCCTGGTTCGGCGCCAACCGTTACGAGGACTACCTCTACCTCCACGGCTTTGGGGTCGAGATGGCCGAAGCGCTCGCCGAATATGTCCACAAGCGAATTCGTGCCGAGCTCGGGTTTGCCGGCGAGGATGCAAGCGAGATCGACAAGTTGCTAAGCCAGGCCTACCGCGGCTCGCGCTATTCCTTCGGCTATCCGGCTTGCCCCAATCTCGAAGACCAGACGCAGCTACTGAAACTGGTTGGCGCGGAGCGGATCGCTGTCTCGCTCAGCGACGAGTTCCAGCTTCATCCCGAGCAGTCGACCTCTGCGATCGTTTGTCACCATCCCCAGGCCAAGTACTTTTCGGTGTAAGATTGAGCCAACGTCGCCAACCGGCGGCTATACGTGCTTCGCTGCCGCCTGGACGCGGATGACCGCCATCAGTGCGCGAAACGGCGCCAGCATTGCGAGCGCCATGGCAAGCTTGACCGCATAGTCGCCGAGCGCCCAGGTGATCCAGGGTAGCCCGGTGCCGGCAAAGGCGAGGCAGAAGAAGATCGCCGTATCGATGGCCGAAGAGATGGTCGAGGAGATGAACGGCGCGCGCCACCAGCTCGCGCGCCGCAGGCGGTCGAAGATCGCGATGTCCAGCAGCTGCGCGATCAGAAAGGCGCTGCCGGAAGCGAGCGCGATGCGCGGATCAGCGAGCCACAGCGACAGCACGACCGCGACGACGAAGCCGGCATAGACCACCTTGCGCGCGGCGGCCGCTCCGAGCGTTCGATTGGTGAAATCGGTCACCAGGAAGGTTACCGGATAGGAGAAGGCGCCCCAGGTCAGCCAGTCGTTGATCGGGTAGGCGACCAGGATATTGGCGGCGGTCACGATCACCGTCATGGCGAGCGTGCCGAGCAGCAGGCCGGCAATCGGGAACGTTTCCTGGCTGTCGCTCATTTTTCCTGCGCTTGACCTAGGCAAGAGTTAACGGGTCGCCCACTTTCAGTCCCAGAACCTCGGAAGCGCGTCCTCTGTTGACCGCTATTTCTGCCAGGCCGGCGGCGTTCTCGTACCAGAAGGCCGTTCCAGGCGGAAGGTCAGAGAAGGTCTGTGCCCGCTCGAACTCGCGTCCCTGCGCCGCCAGCCGCGCGCCAGCAGGTAACGATTGGGCCCGAATCCCGGTCATGGCATTGCCGTAGGGATCGATATAGATGACCCGGGCGAGGTCGTCGGGCCAATCGCTGCGGATCCGCCCGGCAAGCGCGACCTCATGCCCCGGCGGCGCCTCGCCCAGAGCAAGGCGGGCGGCCTGCGGCGCAAAGAGATCGCGACCGTGGAAGGTGGCCGAGAGGCGCTCTGGGCGCCAGTCGATTTCGAAAAGCCGTGTTTGGCGGGCGCGACGGGCGACGATCGCGAGCAACCCGTTGTCCGGCCCCACCAGCCAGCGGCCGTCGGCTTCGAGCGCCAGCGCCGCCCGGTCGCCGCCGACCCCCGGGTCGACCACCGCCAGGACCACCGCATCTTGCGGATAGTCGGCGAGCCAAGCTGCGAGCAGATAGGCGGAGGACTGCGGGTCCGCCGCCGGGGCGTCGGACAGTAGCTCGATCACCTTTGCCTGGGGGCAAGCTTGGCGATCTGAGTACGAACTTGCCCCAAATAGGGACCGCCGGGGCCGAAGTCGGTAAACAGCAGGATAAGAGGCTCGGGCATCTGCGCATTCAGCGGTGTTGACCGTCGACGATCATATGGCTCGCAGGAACTTTGTCCTCTGATGGAGGCGTTTATCTCCCCAGACTGTCGACCTGCCTGCCAGCTTCTTTAGCGAACTCTTAGCGCCCCTGGACCCAGAATCCTAACACGGGCCGACTGCTGCGGTCGTGGCCTTGGGACAGCGCGCCGCAGCTCCCTCTTCGGTTCAAAAACAAAAAACAAGCTCCTGATTGAAGGGGAGAGGCCTTGTACAGGGACATGGGCAATTGTTTGTCCGAATCGGCAGCTGCCGACCTCCTCACGCTGGTCATGCAAAGCGCGCCGGACGGCGTGGTGATTCTCGACCCCATTCCGCCGCAGGCCGCGCCGGACGCTCCTCAAGCTTTCAGAGTGGTCGCCGCCAATCCGACGGCTGGCGAGCTTCTCTGTGGCGATACGCTGCAGCCCGGGGAGGATCTCCTCGCCTGTGCGCCCTGGCTTGTCGATAGCGCGCTTGCCGCGCGCTTGCGCGAGGCTGCGGAGAAACGGGAACCGCTCACCGACGAGCTATCTCGCCCGGCAGCTATCGGGCCGCGAACGCTGCGGATCGAGCTCTTCGCGACCCGGGGCTCCTTATTGTTGCGCATCGCCCCCGCGATGGCGCAGGAACGGCGCGCTCGGGAACTTGCCCTGCGTGAGAGCGTTCAGCGATTCAAAGACGTTGCCGAGGTCGCAACCGATTGGATCTGGGAGACGGACGCGGATTTGCGTTTCTCCCACCTCTCGCCGCGCTTCAGGGAAGTCACCGGCGTGGATCCCGAGCGTGCGCTCGGCAGGACGCGCATGGAGCTTGGATGCGGAAACGTCAATCTGCGCAAGTGGCACAGGCACCTCAATGACCTCGAGGCACGTCGACCGTTCCGCAATTTTCACTACAGCTACCTCACCGACGACGGCCGTTCGGTTCATTGGACCGTCAGCGGTAAACCGCTGTTCGACGACAATGGTGAGGTCGTCGGCTATCGCAGTACCGGCACGGATATCACAGTGGAGGTGGCTCGGCGCAGGGAAGTGGTGCGTGCGCACCGGCGGTTGATCGATGCCATCGAATGCCTCGATGACGGCTTCGTGTTGTTCGATGCCAGGGATCGGATTGTGCTCTTCAACTCGCGCTATCGCGAGATATTTCCCGATGCACCCTGGGACAGGGCCGAAGGCATCGGCTTCGAGGAGAAGATCGATCTCGCGCTGGCAGCAGGCCGTGTCGTCGATCCGCTGGCGGCGACCGACCCCCAGGCGTGGCGCGCCCAACGGCTGGAACGGCACCGCAACCCGCCGCCCCATCCCTTCGAGATGCCGCTTAGGGATGGCCGCTGGTATCTAGTCAGCGAGCGGCCGACCAGCGAAGGCGGCATCGTCGGCATCTTCGTGGATATCACCGAGATCAAGGCTCAGGAACAGCGCCTTCGCAACGCGGAAGCGCGCCAGACCCGCACCATTGCGGCGCTTAGCCAGGCTCAGGAAAAGCTGGAACAGCAGGCGGACGAGCTGGGCAACCTGGCGGAGTGCTACGCTGCCGAAAAGGATCGGGCCGAGGCCGCCAATCGTGCCAAGTCGAGCTTTCTGGCCAGCATGAGCCACGAGCTGCGCACGCCCTTGAACGCCATACTCGGATTCTCGGAGGTAATTCGCGACCGCGTGCTGGGGCCCCTCGACAAGCCGATCTACTCGGAGTACGCCGCGGACATCCATCGTAGCGGGTCGCATCTCCTCGATCTCATCAACGACATGCTCGATATGTCCAAGATCGAGGCCGGCAAGTGGGAGCTACAGCTCGGCAGTTTCAGCCTCGAGGAAACCATAGAGGCCTCGTTACGCATCCTGGCACAGCGCGCCGACGAGGCGGGCGTGGCACTCCTGCGAGAATTGGAGCCCTTGCCGCTGTTGGTGGCAGACGAGCGGGCGATGCGGCAGGTCTGCCTCAACCTGGTCGCTAACGCGATCAAGTTTACCCCGAGGGGCGGCCGAGTGACCGTCGGAGCCCGGTGCCTGGATGGCCGAATCTCAGTCTCGGTCGCCGATACCGGGATCGGCATTGCGGCGAAAGATCTGCCCCGGGTCGGCCAGCCCTTCGTTCAGGTCGAGGGGTCCGAGGTCGAACTGGGTCGCGGCTGGGCCCAGGGCACTGGCCTCGGGCTGGCCATCAGCCGGGCGTTGGTCGAGTTCCACGGCGGAATCCTGGCCATCGAAAGCACCCGCGGCGAAGGCACCAAGGTGACCTTCACTCTGCCGCTGGTCGAAGTCCGCCGGGAGATCCGCCAGGACACGGTCGCTGTTCGTTAGAGTCCAGGCTCTCCAAAACAGCATTTTTCGACCCCCGAGGCCCTGCTTCCGCCTCGATTGGCAGGGGACGACTCGACTCCTGCCCCCACCCCGGATATGGTATTTATTGGGTCAGCTGCCGCAATATCTAGCGGCTGCCCCTAGATCTAGATTAATCCGTGGGGGTCCTACATGACTTGGAGCGAAGATCGCATCAGAGAGCTGCGGCGCTTATGGCAAGCGGGCTACAGCGCTTCCGCAATAGGCAAAGCCCTGGGAGTTTCCAAGAACGCAGTCGTCGGCAAGGCCCATCGCCTGAAGCTGACGGCGCGTCCGTCGCCAATTCGGGCTGGCGGCGCGCCGCGGAGGCGCAGTGTGGTTCCCGCGGTCGTCGCTGCCCGGCCGGAGAAGCCTGCGGCAGTCGCACCGCCCGCGGCGGCGCCGCAACCGGCGCGCGAGCAGCGCCCCAAGGTCGCTGCCCAGAACGGCAAGGGACCGGCCTGCCTATGGCCGATCGGCGATCCTGGCGACGCGGATTTCCACTTCTGCAGCCAGCCCAGCGCGCCCGGCAAGCCCTACTGCCAGGACCACTGTGCCAAGGCCTATATCAACAAGAACAGACAGGATTCCCAGGCGGCCTGAGCGGCGTCCTCAGGCCATTGACCGGCGGCAAGCCCGCGATCCGCCGGCGGACAGGGTGGCGGGCGCAATTGGGCTGAGGCTGGCTTTAGCCCAGCAGTTGGACTGCTCCGCCGCGGCGCGGATCGCCGGCGGCCTCGAAACTGCCATCGGCACGACGCTCGACAGCGTGAACGCCGCCGAAGAACACGCTGAGCCCCGGAAATAGCTCGACCCGCTCGGCACGCTCAGAGAGCGCGGCGTCCGGCTCGCTACTCATGGCTTCCAGGCCAAGCACGCCTCGCTCGAAGTGAACGCGCGGCTCCTCGACAGCACGTTTGAGCGGCAGGCCGAGATCGAAACGATTGATCAGGACCTGCAGGATCGCCGTGCGCAGCCGGTTCGAGCCGCCGGAACCGAGCGCGAGCGCCGCTCCGCTGTCCTGCAATAGGAGCGTAGGAGCCATCATCGACGAGATCCGGCAGTCCTCGGGCCAGCGATGGAACCCCAAAGGGCTCAGGTCTTCCTCGCCCAGCATGTTGTTCATCATGATGCCGGTGCCCGGAAGCAGGAATCCGCAACCTTCGCCGTTGGAAAGCGTCAGCGAAGCAAGATTGCCGGCGCCGTCGATCACGCTGATGTGGGTGGTGCCGCGCGAATTGTGCGGCTGTCCTTCCACCTCCGCGGCATAGCGGGCGACCAGTGCCGGGTCGAGCAGGCGCGCCGCCGCCGCACTTTCCTGCGCTTCGTTCAGGCCCTCGTGGAGCGCCGCCTCGACCCTCGCCCGATTGGTCGCCTCCATGGCGCGCATCAGGACTTGCCGATGCGCGGCGCTTTCGACCGGTCCCCTCAGCGGCAATCCCTCCAGCAGGGCCAGTGCAAAGGCGATCAGGATTCCTCCTGCCGAGGGTGGAGGATTGGTCAGCAACGTTGCGCTGCGATAGCGCTGTGCGAGCGGTGCACGCTTGATCACCCGATAGCTCTCCAGATCTGCGCGCGTCACCTGACCGCCGTCGGCGTTGCTGGCGGCGATCAACGTCTCGCCCAGCGCGCCGCCGTGGAGCACTGCCGCGCCCTCGCTACCAAGCATTTCCAAGGCTGTTGCGAGCTCCGGCTGTCGCAGGCGATCACCCACGTCGAGCAGCTCGCCCGCGGGAGCAAAGAGGGCGCGGCCCTCGGGTCTGGCAAGTAAAATCGGCGCAACGATTCGAAAGAGGTCGGCATCGCTACGCCGCAGGGTCACGCCTTCGCGCGCCCATCGGGTCGCCGGCTCGAGCAGACGCGCGAGCGGCAGGCTGCCGAGCTCGTGCGCGATCGCCTCGAGTCCAAGGAAGGCGCCCGGCGTGGCGATCGATCCGAGCCCGATGTGGAAACCCTGGCGCGTGGTGCCGAAGTCGACCTCTATGGGGAAGAAGTCGATTTCGCTGGTCGGCCGTTTGGTCTGCGGCGTCTGGACGAAAAAGTCGTAGACCAGCGCTTCGCCGCCGGCCTTGCGCGCCAGCAGGAATCCGCCGCCGCCTAGCGAGCAGAGCACCGGCTCGACGACCGCTGCCGTGGCGAAGGCGGCTGCCGCGGCATCGAAGGCGTTTCCGCCGTCGGCCAGGATCTCGGCCGCAGCGGCAACCGTCGCCGGGTGTCCGGCCGCGATCGCGCCTTTTGTCACGCGGCGAGCGGACAGACCGGTGCCGGCATCGTGGCCTCGAAGGCGCGCGCGGCGCGCAGCACCATGGCGTCGGCGAAGCGCGGGCCGACGATCTGCAGGCCGACCGGGAGGCCAGTGGACGTCAAGCCGCAAGGGAGCGAGATCGCCGGCTGGTGGCTCATATTGAAGGGGTAGGTGAAGGGCGTCCACTCGTACCACTGGCGATAACCCGGCGGCACCTCGATTCCGGCGGCGAAGGCGACCAGCGGCAGCGTCGGCGTCAGCAGCAGGTAGTAGCGCTCATGGAACAGGCTCATCGCGCGGGCGATATCGGCGCGCGCCCGCTCGGCGGCGAGATAGTCGAGCAAAGGGAGCTTCAGTCCCTCTTCAGCCAGCTCCACAAAGCCAGGGTCGAGCAGCTTGCGCTGCTTGGCGTCGAGCGGCGCGTACTGCGAGGCCATCTTGGCGAGCCATAGGCGTAGGAAAGGCTCGGTGCAGCCCTCGAGCGGCGGGTCGATTTCCTCCACCGTGGCGCCGAGCGATCCGAAGCGTTCCGCCGCCGCAGCCACCAGCTTTGCCACTTCCGGCTCGACCCTGTGGCCGCACAACGTGGGGCTGAAAGCGATCTTAAGTCCCTTCACGCCCTTGTTGAGGCCCTGGCTGAAGTCGTTGCCATCGTAGTGGATCGCCTCGCCGTCGCGCGGATCGGGCTCGGCCATGACGGTCAGCATCAGGGCAGCGTCGGCGACGCTGCGTGCCATCGGGCCGCTGTGGGTCAGCTGTCCATAGGGGCTGCCGGGGTAGGCCGGCACCCGGCCGTAGGTCGGCTTCAGGCCGACGACACCCGTCATGGCGGCGGGAATGCGAATCGATCCTCCGCCGTCGCCTCCGCTCGCCAAGGTGCAGAAACCGGCGGCCAGTGCCGCCGCGGCGCCGCCGCTCGAGCCGCCGGGGGTCAGCCCCGGATTCCAGGGATTACGCGTGATACCGGTGAGCGGGGAGTCGGTGACTCCCTTCCAGCCGAACTCGGGCGTCGCGGTCTTGCCGAGCAGGATCGCGCCGTGCTCGCGCAGCCGCGCCACCAGGGGCGCATCCTCCTCCCAGGGACCCTCTGCCGGCGTAGTCCGTGAGCCACGCCGGGTGGGCCAGCCCTTGCTAAGCGACATGTCCTTGATCGAAGTGGGCACGCCGTCGAGGCGGCCCTTGGTCGCGCCGATCCGCCAGCGTTCTTCCGACTTCGCTGCTTCGGCCAGGGCTTGCTCGCCATCGACCAGAACGAAGGCGTTGAGCGTCTTATCGTGACGCTCGATCCGAGCGAGCGCTGCCTTGGTCGCCTCGACCGGCGACAGGTCGCCCTTCTTGTAGCGGGCCAGGAGTTGGCCGGCGGACAGCTTGGTCGGGTCGTCGCTCATGCTTCGGCAGCGCCCCCTTTGTCGCTCTCGCCCTTTTCCTGTCACGGCGCAAGGTCTCTGTCGAGCCGGGAGGGGAGGGCTGGACAGAGTGCCGCCTCCCGGCGTTAAGTTCGCCGTCTCCATGACCGACCGCATCCAAGACCTTTCCCCGACCGACCGGCGGGCCAGCCTCACTGCGATCATCCTGCATATGCTGGGGGTCGGCTTCCTGATCGGCCTCATGATGCCGCTGACCGCTTTGGTTCTGGAGTCCTGGGGCACTTCGGCGACTCTGATCGGCATCGTCGCCGCCATGCCGGCTTTGGCCATCGTTCTTCTCATGCCGATCGGGCCGCGTCTCATGGCACGCTGGGGGACCATCAAGCCGATGCTCGCAGGCCTGGCGGTCGGCGGCCTAGCCTTGGCGCTGCTGCCGCTGCTTCCCAACGTCCCGGCGTGGATCGTGTTGCGCTTCGTCATCGGGGCGGCCTTCGCGCTGCCGTGGCTGGTCGGCGAGACCTGGATCAATTCGCTTGCGAGCGAAGAGACTCGCGGACGAATCATCGGGCTCTATGCGGCGACCGTCTTCTTCGGCTTCATGCTGGGCCCGCTGACGCTCGAGTGGATCGGGATCGAGGGCAGGATGCCGTTCCTGGTTGCGATCGGGGCGTTGCTCCTTTCGATCGTGCCGCTCCTCTTCGCACGCCGTCTCGCGCCGCGCATCCAGTTCGAGGTCTCGATACCGGTCTCTCGCATCCTCGCCGCGGCCCCGATGGTGCTGGGCGCAGCCTTGCTTGCCGGCTACACCGAGGCGGCGCTGTTCGGCCTGCTGCCGGTTTACAGCGTGCACGCCGGCCTGCCGCAGGACCTTTCGCTGCGCCTGCTGGCGATCTTCCTGGTCGGCGGGCTTGTGTTGCAGTACCCGCTCGGCTGGCTCGCCGACCGCAGCGACCGGCGCCTGCTGCTGACCGTGACGGCGGTGATCGCGGGCGCTGCGGTGGCCGCCATGCCGGCTCTGGTCGGTAGCTTTGTCCTGCTGGCGCTGGCTGCCTTCGTGGCCGGTGGGGCGGCACTAGGATTCTATTCGCTTGGGCTGGCGCTGCTCGGCCAGCGCTTCCGTCCGGCCGAGCTGGCGGTCGCCAATGCCGCCTTCATCCTGCTTTACGAGAGCGGCAGCATCCTGGGTCCGGCGGTTGGCGGCTTCGCCATGGACCTCGCCGACCCGCATGGCCTGATCGTGGCCGTAGCGCTGGGATGCGCGGTTTTCGCGGCGATCGGGCTGTGGCGGCTGCTGGCCGACGGCCTTGCCCGAAAGGCGCCATGATTGTCTGTTTGCTTATGGCGGACCAACTCGTGACCGAGAGGAGTGCCAGGGGCGATGAAAACCCGCATCCTGCCGCTAGTGATTCTGGCCGGCCTGCTGGCTGCGCCCACAACGTTGCTTGCAGAGCAACCGGGCAACCCGGGCGCGCGCGCCGAGCAGCTTGCGAGAGAGGGCCTGGATCGCTTCATGCAGGCGCTCGAAGCCGCGATCGAATGGGTGCCGCAGTACGAGATGCCCGAGGTGCTGGAGAACGGCGACATCATCATCCGCCGCAAGCCGCCCTCGCCGGAACAGGAAGACCTGCCGAACGACGGCACCACACGGACCTGATCCGGCGTGCGCGCCGGAAAGCTGCTCGTGGCGCAGTAGCGGCGCAGTGAACGAGCGCGGTCTTTCTGCGCCGGCGCTCGGCGATCCGCTCGGCGCTTTCGTGCCGGGCCCCCGGCCGCGGATCGAGGGCAAGCTCGGTGGACCGCTCTCCGGCTTCAGCTTCGCCGCCAAGGATATCTTCGACATAGCCGGCTTCGTTACCGGCTGCGGCAATCCCGATTGGGCACGCACGCACGAAGCTGCCGCCCGTCACGCCGCTGCGGTCGACAAGCTGCTCGCAGCCGGGGCGACGTTCATCGGCAAGACCATCACCGACGAGCTGGCCTACAGCCTGAACGGCCGAAATTTTCACTACGGCACGCCGGCCAACGCCAATGCGCCTGGGCGCATTCCCGGCGGCTCCTCCAGCGGCTCGGCCTCCGCGGTTGCCGGCGGTCTGGTCGACGTCGCGCTCGGCAGCGATACCGGCGGCTCGGTCCGGGTGCCAGCCAGCTACTGCGGACTCTTCGGTTACAGGCCCAGTCATGGACGAGTCGACATCTCTGGCGTGATGCCGCTTGCGCCTTCCTTCGACACGGTCGGCTGGTTCGCGCGCGATGCTGCGCTGCTGGGCCGGGTCGGCGCGGTGCTTCTGCCCCCGGACGAGGCCGGCGCTCCCAAGCCGCGGCGACTCCTCGTCGCGGAGGACCTCTTCGCCCTTGCCAGTTCGGTGACGCGCTCGGCGCTCGCGCCGGCGATCGCGCGCCTGGAGATGAGACTCGGCAAGGCCGAGCCCGTTCGGCTCGCCGCTCCGGAAGAAACGCGCACTTGGATGCTGCGCTTCCGCGCCATTCAAGCGCGCGAGATCTGGGCCAGCCACGGCGACTGGATCGCTCGGACCGAGCCGCATTTCGGCCCGGAAATCGCCGAGCGTTTCGCCTGGGTGCAGACCGTTACCGACCGGGAGGCGGCAGCGGCGCGGGCCGCTCGCGCGCCCTTTGCCGAAAGGCTGCGCGCCCTTGCCGCCGAGGGCGCCTTGATCGCGCTGCCGAGCGCCCCCGACGCCGCGCCGCTGATCGAGGCGAGCGACGAATCGCTGCGCGGCCACCGCGAACGGGTGCTCAGCCTCACCGCGCCGGCCGGGCTTTCCGGCTTGCCGCAGATCGCCATGCCGCTGGCGCGTGTCGCCGGCGGACCGGTCGGACTGTCGCTGATCGGCAATTATGGCAGCGATCGCGCGCTGCTGGCCTTTGCCGCTGCCTTCTGCCGCGAGCGCGACGGAGCTTAGCGCTATTCGTCGATCGCGATCAGCGAGGTCAGCGGAATCTCGATCTTCTCGCGCCCCTTGAGGAACGCCAACTCGATGATGCAGGCGGCGGCCCGCACGTCGCCGCCGGCTTTGCGCAGCAGGGCGATCGCGGCCCGCATCGTTCCGCCGGTCGCCAGCAGGTCGTCGAGCAGGACCACGCGCTGGCCCGGCTCGATCGCATCGGTCTGGATTTCGATGGTATCGCTGCCGTATTCGAGATCGTAGGTGTACGGAATAGTTGCGCCGGGCAGCTTGCCCTTCTTGCGCAGCATCACGAAGCCGAGGCCGAGCTTGAGCGCAAGCGGTGCCGCAACCAGGAAGCCGCGCGACTCGATTCCTGCCAGCACCTGCGGATTGTGCGGTCTCATCGCCTTGGCAAGGCGTTCGACGGTCTCCTGCCAAGCAGCGGGCTCGGCTAGCAGTGTGGAGATGTCGTAGAAAAGGATCCCGGGCTTTGGGAAGTCCGGAACGGTGCGGATGTGATCGCGGAGGTTCATGCGCGAGGTTGAGCCATGAGGCGGCACTCATTAGGCGGCACCGGGGCCGCGGAACGGGCGCGATCCTAGAGCAGAACAGGGTCGGAGGGAATCGCGCTCGGCGAGCGCGCCGATTGCGGCTGACGGCTTGCCTCTTCGGCGAAGCTGGGCTGTAACTAGGGACGAGAGCCGATCCGCCGCCGAGCGGGTCACGAGGGAGCAGACAATGAGCTACGTCTTCCACCGCCATACCAAGGAAAGCTATCCGATCGCGGTGGGCGGCGAGGGTGCCTACCTGATCGACAGCGAAGGCAAGCGTTATCTCGATGCCTCCGGAGGGGCTGCCGTCTCCTGCCTCGGCCACGGCCACCCGGCGGTGATCGAGGCCATCAAGGCGCAGCTCGACAAGCTGGCCTATGCCCACACCGCTTTTTTCGCCAACGAGCCGAGCGAAAGGCTGGCCGAGCACCTGATCGAGCGCGCGCCTGGCGATCTCGCCCGGATCTACTACGTCTCCGGCGGCTCGGAGGCCAACGAGACCGCCCTCAAGCTGGCGCGCCAGTATTTCGTCGAGGTCGGCCAGCCGCAGCGCCACCGCTTCATCGCGCGGCGCCAGAGCTATCACGGCAATACGCTGGGAGCGCTCGCGGTCGGCGGCAACCTCCCGCGCCGAGAGGCCTTCAAGCCGCTGCTGATCGACACGAGTCACATCGCGCCTTGCTATGCCTATCGCGACAAGCGCCCGGAGGAGAGCGAAGAGACTTACGGGAAGCGCGCCGCCGACGACCTGGAGGCGGAGATACTGCGGCTCGGCCCCGAAACGGTCGCCGCCTTCATCGCCGAGCCGGTAGTGGGCGCGACCGCCGGTTGCGTGCCGCCGGTGGCGGGCTACTTCGCGCGCATCCGCGAGATTTGCGACCGCCACGGCGTGCTGCTGATCCTCGACGAGATCATGTCGGGGATGGGCCGCGCCGGGACGCTCTACGCCTGCGAGCAGGATGGCATCGCGCCCGACATCCTGACCTGCGCCAAGGGTCTCGGCGCCGGCTACCAGCCGATCGGGGCGGTGCTGGCGAGCCGTAGAATCTATGAGGCGATCGCCGGCGGCAGCGGCTTCTTCCAGCATGGCTTCACCTATATCGGCCATGCCACGGCCTGCGCCGCTGCGCTTGCCGTGCAGCAGGTGATCGAGCGCGACGACCTGCTGACC
>JBOHKJ010000104.1:0-1686 GCA_050728975.1 Kiloniellales bacterium
CGCCCAGATCCTCGGCGCTCACCTCCTCGCCGGTGGCCGCCTTCACCAGCGGCGGGCCGCCCAGGAATATGGTGCCCTGGTTGCGGACGATGATCGCCTCGTCGGACATCGCCGGCACATAGGCGCCGCCTGCCGTGCAGGAGCCCATGACAACCGCGATCTGCGGCACGCCGAGCGCCGAGAGCGTCGCCTGGTTGTAGAAGATGCGGCCGAAGTGCTCGCGGTCGGGAAAGACCTCGTCCTGGTTCGGCAGGTTGGCGCCGCCGGAATCGACCAGATAGATGCAGGGCAGCCGGTTCTCGCGGGCGATCTCCTGGGCGCGCAGGTGCTTCTTCACCGTGATCGGAAAATAGGTGCCGCCCTTGACCGTGGCGTCGTTGGCGAGGATGACGCATTCCTGGCTGGCGACGCGGCCGATGCCGGCGATCAGGCCCGCCGCCGGCACCTCACCGCCGTAGAGCCCGTGGGCGGCGAGCGGCGACAGCTCCAGGAACGGCGCGCCGGGGTCGAGCAGCGTGCGCACCCGCTCGCGCGGCAGCAGCTTGCCGCGGCCGAGATGCTTCTCGCGCGCCGCGCCGCCGCCGCCCTGCTTCGCCTTTTCCACCTCGGCGCGCAGATCGGCGACCAGCGCCTCCATCGCCGCCTTGTTCTCCTGGAACTCGGGCGCGCGGGTCGAGATCGCCGATTTGAAGCGGGTCATGGGTGGGCCGGTTCCGCTAGTCACAGTCTCGAATACGGTCGTCCAGCCAATTAGAATCGCCCACCTCGCCCGGCTCGCTGCGCTCGCCACCCTCTCCCCCCTGACGGGCGGAGAGGGAAACGAACTTGGCGGCGTCGTGCCTTTTCTCCCTCTCCGCCCCCGGGGGCGGAGAGGGTCGGGGTGAGGTGGGAGCGCTTGTAGTCACCGAGCCTCCGGTCTAGGGCGAGTTCCCTGCGAACGTGCGACAGCTAGGATTGGGCAGAGCGCCCGGCGCGGCAAGGGAAAAGCGGCCTCCGCATCATAGTCCGTCGAGCGCCGCGGGCTGGGCGACCGCGGCGAAGATAAGAAGCGCCGCGGCGGCGAGGCAAGCGAGCGTGCGGAGGTGGTTCCAGGCGGTCCAGACGGAAAGGTAGCGCCCCCAGAAGGCGGCGCCCGCCTCGCTCGCCGGATCGGCGGCGGCGAGGGCGTTGTTGAGCGGCACGTTGAACACCATGGTGACGCCGATACAGCCGGCGAGATAGAGCAGCCCGCCGAGCAGCGCATAGAGGGCGCCCTGCGCGCTCAAATCTAGCAGGGCAGCAATCGCCAGCACCACGCAGAGCGCGGCGCTGCCGAAGAACAGCAGGAAGAAGCGCGGCGTCAGAATCTTGACGTTGATCGCCTGCATGGCGGCGATGCCCTCGGCCGCCGGACGCGCCCCCAGAGCCTTCATGACGAAGACCGAGAAGGCGAAGAACAGCCCGGCCATCGTCCCGCAGCCAAGCGCAGCGAGAACGGTGACGGTGAGGAGAAGGGTGGGCATTCCGAGTCTCCGGGAGCGGCCGCGCCGTCACGCCACGCGCGGCCGTATCTCCGAGACGATCGTGCTGACGAGCGGCTCCATGAACTCCTTCAGCAGGATTTCTCCCGGTGATGTCCTGATGCGCATAGCGCTCTCCTCACTCAATGGTAATCGACAAGCGACTATTCGTCACGGGGCGCGGGAA
>JBOHKJ010000105.1:0-6967 GCA_050728975.1 Kiloniellales bacterium
AGGCAGGTGATCGCGGTGGGCGACGAGGCCAAGCTGATGCTCGGCCGAACCCCCGGCAACATCCACGCGATCCGTCCCCTCCGCGACGGCGTGATCGCCGATTTCGAGGTCGCCGAGGAGATGATCAAGCACTTCATCCGGAAGGTGCATAACCGGCGGAGCTTCGCCGCGCCCCAGATCATCGTCTGCGTGCCCTCGGGCTCGACCGCGGTCGAGCGTCGGGCCATTCAGGAATCGGCCGAATCGGCCGGCGCCAGGCGGGTCTTCCTGATCGAAGAGCCGATGGCGGCCGCGATCGGCGCCGGGCTGCCGGTGACCGAGCCGACCGGCTCGATGGTGGTCGACATCGGCGGCGGCACCACGGAAGTGGCGGTGTTGTCGCTGGGCGGCATCGTCTATTCGCGCTCGGTTCGAGTTGGCGGCGACAAGATGGACGAGGCGATCATCGCCTACATCCGCCGTAACCATAATCTGCTGGTCGGGGAAGGCTCGGCCGAGCGGATCAAGAAGGAGATCGGCTCCGCCTGCGCGCCCGAGGACGGCGAGGGGCGGACCATGGAGATCAAGGGCCGCGACCTGATGAACGGCGTGCCGAAGGAGCTGGTAATCTCCGAGCGGCAGATCGCGGAAGCGCTGGCCGAGCCGGTCGGCGCGATCGTCGAGGCGGTCAAGGTCGCCCTCGAGCATACGGCGCCCGAGCTGGCCGCCGATATCGTCGACAAGGGCATCGTGCTCACCGGCGGCGGCGGTCTGCTCAGCAATCTCGACTACGTGCTGCGGGCTTCGACCGGGCTTCCAGTGTCGATCGCCGACGACCCGCTGTCCTGCGTTGCGCTCGGCACCGGGCGCTGTCTCGAGGAAATGAAGGTGCTGAGGAACGTGCTCATCTCCATGTATTGAGTTCGTAAAGACTTTGTTTATTGCTGATCTTCATTATAATTAGCGGTTACTAGCGGGCGGCTTCCGGCCCCCGAGCGGGATCTCGCGGCCGGCACTGCCCAGGCAAGGCACCTCGGTCCGCGGGCGGGAGGCGCGGTGAAAAAGCCATCCGGTTCGGTGATGCGTCTAGCGACGCCGGTCAAGGCGTGGGCGCAGCGCTTTGCCGCCCTGGGCCTGATTTTCGCGGCCTTTGCCCTGCTGCTTCTCGGCAAGGCCGACATCCAGGCGGTCGAGCGGTTGCGCAGCGCGATCACCGACGCGATCGCGCCGATTCTCGATTTTGCCAGCCGCCCGGTCGAGAGCGTCTCGGATGGCGTGGAGGAAGTGCTGGCGCTGGCCGAGCTGCGCGAGGACAACGCACTTCTTCGCCAACAGAACGAGCGCCTGATGGAGCACTACGTGCGCTCCCGGGAGCTGGCAGCCGAAAACCGCATCCTGCGCGATCTCTTGAATCTCGCTCCCGATCCCGACGTCAGCTATGTCTCGGCCCGGGTGATCGGCGACCAGGGCGGCGCCTTCGTGCGCTCGGTGCTGGTCAATGCCGGCAGTCGCGAGGGCGTGAAGCGTGGCCAGGTCGCGCTCAGCGGTTCCGGGGTGGCCGGGCGGGTCGTCGAAGTCGGCCTGCGCTCGGCCCGTGTGCTGCTGTTGACCGATTTGAACAGCCGGCTGCCGGTCCTGGTCGGCCCGACCCGCGACCGGGCGGTGCTGGCCGGCAACAACGCCGAGCTCGGCAACCTGCTCTACCTCGCCTCCAACGCCGACATACGGATCGGCGACCGGGTCGTCACTTCGGGCCATGGCGGCCTTTTCCCGGCCGGCCTGCCGGTCGGTGAGGTGGTCGAAAGCGCCGAGGGACAGCTCAAGGTGCGCGCTCTGGCCGACTGGGCCCATATGGAGTTTCTGCGGCTCGTCGACTATCAACTGCCGGGCTTGATCGCTCCACTCGAGGCCGAGCCGCCGGCGCTGGCCGGCAGCGGCCTATGAGACAGACGTTCTGGACCCGGCTCGACGGCTTCGCCAGGGCGCTGGCACCGACCAGCCTGACGCTGCTTCTGGTCATCGTCGGCCTGCTGCCGATGACCGCGATCTCGTTCAGCGCGATCTTCCCGTCGCTGGCCCTGATCGGCGTCTACTACTGGCAGATCCATCGCCCCGACCTGATGCCGCTGGCCGCGGTCTTCGTGCTCGGCCTGCTGGCGGACTTCCTGGGCGGCGGTACGCTCGGCGTCGGGACCATCGCATTGCTGGTGGTGGCGCTGACCGTCGGCCTGTGGCGGCGTTTCTTCGTCGAGGCGGCCTTTCTCGCCACCTGGCTGATCTTCGCCCTGATCGCCGGCGGCGCCTTCGCCCTCATGTGGCTGCTGGCCTCGTTTGCCGCCGAGACCTGGATCGAGCCGCGGCCGGCGCTGTTCCAGTATTTCTCCACGGTCGCGCTCTACCCTTGCTTCGCCTGGCTCTTCGTCCAGGCCCAGCGCACCTTCCTGCGCTAGGGCGGAGCCGCGGACCATGCCGCAGTTTCACGAGGACAACGAGCGCGCCAAGGCCTTTACCCGCCGCGCCCTGGTGATCGGCGGCGCGCAGGCCCTGCTGCTCTCCGCCCTGGGCGGGCGGATGTACTATCTGCAGGTGCTCGAGGCCGATCGCTACCGCACGCTGGCCGAGGACAACCGCATCAACCTGCGGCTGGTCCCGCCGCCGCGCGGACGGATCGTCGACCGCTTCGGCGAGCCGCTGGCGGTCAACCAGCAGAACTATCGCGTGGTCATCGTCCGCGAGCAGACGCCGGACGTGCGCAGCACGCTTCTGGCGCTCAGCCAGATCGTCGAGCTCGACGAATACGAGGTGAAACGCATTCTGCGCGACCTGGGGCGCAAGCACCGCTTCGTGCCGGTCACCGTGCGCGATAACCTGACCTGGGAGCAGGTGAGCCGTATCGAGGTCAATACCCCGGAATTGCCGGGCGTGGCGATCGAGGAGGGGCAGACCCGCCACTATCCCTACGGCGCCGCCATGTCCCAGGTTCTGGGCTATGTCGCCGCCGTCTCCGAGCGCGAGCTGACCGGCGATCCGCTGCTGGAACTGCCCGGATTCCGAATCGGCAAGACCGGGATCGAGCGTGCCTACGACCAGGAGCTGCGCGGCACGGCCGGGACCAGCCAGCTCGAGGTCAATGCCTACGGCCGCGTCATCCGCGAGCTCAATCGCGAGGAAGCGCAGATCGGCCGCGAGCTGGTTTCCACCATCGATGCCGGCCTGCAGACTTTCGTTCACCAGCGCCTGCAGAGCGAGCTCTCGGCCGCCGCAGTGGTGCTGGACATCAAGGGCGGTGACGTAATGGCGCTCTGCTCGGTGCCGTCCTACGATCCCAATCTCTTCAACCTCGGCATCTCGGTGAAGGACTGGCAGGCGCTGATCAACGATCCGCTGACGCCGCTCTCCAACAAGGCGATCGCCGGCCTCTTCGCACCCGGCTCGACCTACAAGCCTGTGGTGGCGCTGGCCGCCCTCGAAGCCGGTATCGGCGCCGACCACACCGTCTATTGCCCCGGCTACATGACGCTCGGCAATGCCCGCTTCCACTGCTGGAAGAGGGGCGGCCACGGCCGCCTGGCGATGGTCGACGGCATCAAGCACTCCTGCGACGTCTATTTCTACGACGTGGCGCGGCGGCTGGGCGTCGACCGGATGAGCGCGATGGCCAATCGTCTGGGCCTCGGCGAGCCGGTCGGGATCGATCTGCCGGGCGAGAAGGGCGGCCTCATTCCCACCGCGGAATGGAAGCTCGGTGCGCTGGGCGAGCGCTGGCAGGGCGGCGAGACGCTGGTGGCGGCGATCGGCCAGGGCTTCACGCTGACCACGCCGCTCCAGCTCGCGGTGATGACGGCGCGCATCGCCAGCGGCATGGCCGTCGAGCCGCGGATCGTACGCGGCTTCCTCGATCAGGAGCCTACGGCGCCGCGCGCGTTTCCGTCCCTCGACATTCCCGCCCAGCATCTCGGCCTGGTCCGTGCCGCCATGGACGCGGTGGTCAACGATCTGCGTGGCACCGCCCATAGGGCCCGGATCGCCGAGCCCGGCTGGGAGATGGCCGGCAAGACCGGCACCTCGCAGGTCCGGCGCATCACCGCCAGCGAGCGCCTGACCGGCGTCATAAAGAACGAGGATTTGCCGTGGCGCCGGCGCGACCACGCGCTCTTCGTCGCCTTTGCGCCGGTTTCCAAGCCGCGCTACGCCTGCTCCGTCGTGGTGCAGCACGGCGGCGGCGGCAGCGCGGTGGCCGCCCCGATCGCCCGCGACATCCTGATCGAGACCCAGCGCCGCGATCCGGTGGCAGCGCCGGCACTGCCGCTGATGGCGAGCGCCGAGACCGCGGGGAGCTGAACGGCAGATGGTCGCCTTTTCGCCGCTCTCGCTGCACAACCAGGATCTCTCGCTCCGCGAGAAGGTCTGGAGCCTCAACTGGGGCCTGATCCTGTTGATCTGCGCAATTGCAGGTTACGGCGCCGCAATGCTCTATTCCGCGGCTGGCGGCAACTTCGACCCCTGGGCCGACCGCCATCTGGCTCGATTCGGCATCGCGCTGGTCGGCCTGGTCATGATCGCGCTGATCGACATCCGCTTCTGGTTTCGCTGGTCCTACCTGATCTATTTCGCCGTCTTTGCGCTGCTGGTGCTGGTGGAGCTGATGGGCACCACCGGGATGGGCGCCACCCGCTGGCTCGACCTCCATGTGGTCCAGCTGCAGCCCTCGGAGATGATGAAGGTCGCGCTGGTCCTGGCGCTGGCACGCTATTTCCACGGTCTCTCGCCGGAAGAGGTAGCGCGCCCGCTCAGCCTGGTCTGGCCGATGTTGCTGGTCTTCGCTCCGGTGGCCTTGGTGCTGAAGCAGCCCGACCTCGGTACGGCAATGATGTTGGTTGCGGTGAGCGGTGCGGTGTTCTTCGCGGCGGGAGTGCGGGTGTGGAAGTTCGTGGCGGTGCTGTGCGCGGGTCTCGCTGCCATTCCGGTCGCCTGGGGGTTGCTGCACGACTATCAGCGCGACCGCGTGCTGACTTTCCTCGACCCTGAGAGCGACCCGCTCGGCGCCGGCTACCACATTCTCCAGTCGAAGATCGCGCTCGGCTCGGGCGGGCTGTTCGGCCGCGGCTATCTCCAGGGGACCCAGAGCCATTTGAACTTCCTGCCGGAGAAGCACACCGATTTCATCTTCACCATGCTGGCGGAGGAGCTCGGCATGGTGGGCGGGCTCTTGCTGTTGGGCCTCTTCGCGCTGGTCTTCGTCTATGGCCTGGCGATCGCGCTGCGCGCCCGCAACCAGTTCGGGCGGGTGCTGGCGCTCGGCCTGACCTTCAACCTCTTCTGCTACGTCTTCATCAACACCGGCATGGTGATGGGCCTGCTGCCGGTGGTCGGCATTCCGCTGCCGCTGATCTCCTACGGCGGCACCGCCATGCTGACCGTGATGGCCGCCTTCGGGCTGACCATTTGCGTCTACGTTCACCGCGACCTCCGGATCTCGCGCCGCGGCCCCAACGAGCCGATCTGACCCCCGAGCGGCGCGGTCGGGCGCAAGGGCCCAGTCTCCGGCCACCCGACCCTCGACAAAGGCCCCCTCAGTTGCTATCTACCCTGCCTCTCGCTGGGGCCGCCGGACAAGGGCTCCGGCCCGCTGTGGGCGCATAGCTCAGTTGGTAGAGCAGCTGACTCTTAATCAGCGGGTCCAAGGTTCGAGTCCTTGTGCGCCCACCAAACCCTTCCGCAGTTCCGCCAGCGCGGCCGCCCGACGGTCGCACCGCTGTCGTCATTTGTGTCGCCTTTTTGAGTCCTTTCCTCCATTTCTCCAGACGAATCTTCCGTTAATTCAGGCGGAAAAAGCTTCCCATATCAGCGGCTTAGTTATGAATTATGAGAGTGATCTCCGGCCTCGTCTAAACCGCCCGATCTGCCCGCTTACGCCTGCAATCGTCGGCAGCAGAGAGGCTGTCGCGGCGAGCCGCTCGTACGCAGCCCCAAGCCGACAGTATACAGGGGCAATTACCCGCGTGTCAAGCTTACATGGGGCATATTTACCGCCACTCGCCCATGGACGCCGCCTCGTCGAGCCAGCGGGCGAAGCGGGCATTAAGGGGGCGATCCCAGAAGCCGCGCTTCTTGAGGTCTCGGCTGAGCCGAGGCGGCTTCAGGCGAAAGGCGCCGGTGTCGCGCGTCGCCCGCTCGAGATAGGTAATCAGCTTGATGCCCTGGCGCGGCCAGTTGTCGCAGTGCCACAAGTAAGAGCCTTCGTCCTCCTGCGCGCACGGCAGGACTCGGTAGAGGTCGAACACCACGCCTGGAAGTCGCTGCCATAGAAGGCCTGGACGATCGCTCGAATCCGCTCCGCCAGAACGGTTTCGATATCGGCCAGGAACGGCGCGGAATCCGCGAGGTGGAGGATTCCGGCCTCGCCCGCCGAGGGCGCCGTGAGCGCCGGGTCTTCCATCGCCCGATCGACCCGCGCGGCGAGGCCACAGAGTCATCGCGGAGTCCACTTTCTGTGGCACCTCTGTCATCTATATCGCCTTTTCAGCAGTGTCCTCGAATTTTCCGAACGGAGAAAACATTCCATATCAGCGACTTAGCTGTGAATTATGGCAGTGGTGAACGGCCTTGCCTAAAACTGCCCGATCTACCTGCTGCCACCCGCTCCATCAGCAGCGGACCGGTTGTCGCGGCGAGCCACTCGTACGCAGCCCCAAGCTGACAGTATACAGGGGCAATTACCCGCGTGTCAAGCTTGCAGGGGCATATTTACCGCCACTCGCCCATGGACGCCGCCTCGTCGAGCCAGCGGGCGAAGCGGGCATTCGAGGATCGATCCAGAGACGAGATGAACAAGCCGTTCAGCGTTGGCTAAACGCGATTGAAGATAAGATAGGCAAGCCGCCCATACCACGGGCGCTGAGCGTAATAGAAGAGGAAGCGGATCTGCTTTCGCTCTTCGTTCGGCTGGATTTGCCCGCGCTTGTGGAAGCCGGAGTTATTGGAGATC
>JBOHKJ010000106.1:0-14468 GCA_050728975.1 Kiloniellales bacterium
CTACAAGGTTGGTCAGCCCTATCAGATCGAGGGAATCTGGTACTACCCCAAGATCGACTACGCCTATAGCGAGACTGGAATCGCCTCCTGGTACGGGCCCGGCTTCCATGGAAAGTCGACAGCCAACGGCGAGCGCTTCGATCAGAACGACCTCACCGCCGCACACCGTACCTTGCCGTTGCCTTCGATGGTTCGTGTCACCAACCTCGACAATGGGCGCTCGATCAAGGTGCGGGTGAACGACCGCGGTCCCTTTAGGGGCGGCCGCATAATCGACCTGTCGCGCCGCGCCGCCCAGCTGCTCGGCTTCGAGCGCCAGGGAACCGCCAAGGTTCTTGTCGAGATCCTCGAGGCCGAGAGCCGTCAAATGGCAGCGCTGTTCGGCGCGCCCGAGATTGCCCCGCCGAGCAGTGTGACAGCAGCTCGGGCGCCGGCGGTGCCGACCCAGGAGGTCACGGTCCAGAGCCTGCCGCCACCCGGTGAAATCGGCAGCCAGACAGCGGCGGCTTTGCCACCTGTGCCACCCCCGCCGGCTGAGCCGGCCACACCATCGGCGGTCGACCTAGGACCGCAGCCCGACGGTGTCGTAGTCCAGAGGCCGGTGCGAAGCACGAGCATCTACATCCAAGCCGGAGCGTTTCAGCAGCTCCAGAACGCCGTTCGCCTGCAGTCGGCGCTCGCACGCCTAGCCCGTGCCCAGGTAGCCCAGGCCCAGGTCGGCCAACATAGCTTCTATCGGGTGCGCATCGGGCCCTTGGCCTCGGTCGCGGAGGCCGACCGGCTGCTCGCGACGCTCCACGCCGGCGGCCACAGCGACGCACGGGTCGTGATCGAGTGATGACGCGAGTCCCGCCGGATCAC
Organism: Kiloniellales bacterium; assembly: GCA_050728975.1. Taxonomy (GTDB): domain Bacteria; phylum Pseudomonadota; class Alphaproteobacteria; order Kiloniellales; family JBOHKJ01; genus JBOHKJ01. The sequence goes on from JBOHKJ010000106.1 coordinate 862, forward strand.
GCCGCCGCATTTTCGCCGGTTTGTTAACCAAAGCTTTGCCGGCCTGCTGGGAAGATCGGTCTTCTGTGAGCGGAGTCTATTGATGATTGCACAAGCTAAAATCCTGAGCGTCATCCTGGCCATCGTGGCGGCTCTCGCCACGGCCCTGCCGGCATGCGCCTTCGAGACCGCAGGCCGAGAGGCCGTCATGGTCGATGCCGCTACCGGTCGGGTGTTGTTCGAGAAGAACGCCGACGCGCGCATGCCGCCGGCCTCAATGAGCAAGATCATGACGCTTTACGTGATTTTCCAGCGCATCAAGGACGGCCGACTTTCGCTGAGCGACGAGTTCACGGTCAGCGAGAAGGCCTGGCGCATGGGCGGCTCGAAGATGTTCGTCGAGGTCAACAGCCGCGTGAAGGTGGAAGATCTTCTGCGGGGCGTAATCATACAGTCGGGCAATGATGCCTCGATCGTCCTGGCCGAAGGCGTCGCCGGCAGCGAAGAGGCCTTCGCCGCCGAGATGAATAGGGCCGCCGAAGAGATGGGCCTCACCGGCAGCCACTTCGTCAACGCGACCGGCTGGCCTCATCCGGATCACTACATGACGGTGCGCGACCTGGCCACGCTGGCACTGCACACGATCAATGACTTCCCGGAGTATTATCACCTGTACAGCGAGAAAGAGTTCACCTGGAACGGCATCACGCAGGGCAACCGCAATCCACTCCTCTATCGCGCAATCAACGTCGATGGCCTCAAGACCGGCCATACCGAGGATGCCGGCTTCTGCCTTACCGCCTCGGCAGTGGAGGACGACCGGCGCCTGGTCCTGGTGATCTCGGGCCTGAACTCCATGCAGCAGCGCGCCGACGAGTCTGATCGTGTGCTCAGCTGGGGCTTCCGCGAGTTCGACAACTACAAGCTCTTCACCGCCGGCGACACGGTGGAGACCGCTCCGGTCTGGCTCGGTGAGACGGAGAGCGTGCCACTGGTGGTAAACCAGGACCTACTGGCGACCTTTTCCCACAAGGAGCGTCAGGAAATGGAGGTCAAGGTGGTCTACGAAGGGCCGATCGCCGCCCCGATCGCCAATGGTCAGCAGGCTGGCAAAGTGGTGGTGAGCGCCCCCGGCACCACCCCCGTGGAGGTGCCGCTGGTGGCGGGCGCCGCCGTGCCGCGACTCGGTCCGCTGGGTCGCATCATGGCGTCGATCAAGTACCTAATCTTCGGCCCCACATGACCCAGTCGCGCCATCCCATTTGACCCCGGGGCCGCCGACCGGCAGTCTCGCCGGGGCCATGGCAGGACGCGGACGCTTCATTACCTTCGAAGGCGGCGAGGGCGCTGGCAAGAGCACCCAGATCGCTCTTCTGGCCGCATCCCTGAAGAACGCCGGCCTTGCCGTAGCAACCACCCGCGAGCCGGGCGGCAGCGCTGGCGCCGAGGAGATCCGCAAGCTGCTGGTTTTCGGCGAGCCGGGGCGCTGGGATGCCACGACCGAAGCCATGCTTCATTTCGCGGCTCGGCGCGACCATGTCGAAAGGGTGATCCAGCCCGCGCTCGCCGAGGGCCGCTGGGTGCTCTGCGACCGCTTTGCCGATTCCACGGTGGCCTATCAGGGCTATGCCGGGGGTCTCGGACGCTCGGCGATCGAGCAGCTTTACCAAATCGCTTTGGATGGGTTCGTCCCCGACCTGACGCTGATTCTCGACCTGCCGGTCGCGCTCGGTCTTGAGCGCGCCGCCAGCCGACGAGATAGCGAGGACCGCTATGAGCGCATGGGTGCGGCCTTCCACGGCAAGCTGCGCCGAGGCTTCCTGGAGATTGCTCGCGCTGCGCCCGAACGCTGCGTCGTGATCGACGCCGCCAGCGACGTCGCGGCGGTAGCGGCGCGAATCAGGAGCAAGGTCTCGGAGCGACTGGGGCTGCCTATCGCATGACCACGCGCAAGAGCCGGAAAAAGGAAATCGAGGCCGAGGAGGGGGTCTGGCCGCTACCGCCGCGCCACAACGCGGACCTGGTGGGCCAGGAAGAGGCGGAGCGAACTCTGCTGGCGGCCTGGCGCTCGGGCCGGCTGCCTCATGCCTGGCTGATCTGCGGTCCGCGTGGCGTCGGCAAGGCTACGCTCGCCTATCGTTTCGCCCGGGCCGTGCTGGCGAGCGGCGGGGCAGGAGATGGGCTCTTCACCGGCGAGGGCTCCCGTATACCGCCCGACCTCGCGCTCGCCCCCGAGCATCCGATCTTCCGCAGGGTCGCTGCCCGCGGACATGGCGACCTTTTGGCGTTCGAGCGCGAGCTAAACGACAAAGGCAAGTTGGAGAGCGCGATCCCGGCCGAGCGGATTCGCAGCGCCAGCGAGCTGTTCCATATGACCGCCGCCGAGGGCGGCTGGCGAATCGCCATCGTCGATTCCGTTGATGACTTAAACACCCATGGCGCCAATGCTTTACTCAAGGTTCTTGAAGAACCTTCGGAGCGATCTTTGCTCCTGCTGGTGTGCCACGAGCCGGGGCGGCTGCTGGATACCATTCGCTCCCGCTGCCGCCGCCTCAACCTGAAGCCACTCGGCGACGCGACCTTGGCAACGCTGATCCAGCAGCACGCCGGGAAGCTTCCCGACGAAGACGTGATGGCACTCCTGGCGCTCTCCGACGGCAGCATCGGACGCGCGCTCGACCTGGTCGCCAACGGTGGCCTCGCGCTTTACCGGGAGCTGTTTGGCGTACTCTCCGGTTTCCCGCATCTCGACACCGCGGCGGTCCACGCCTTCGCCGACAGGCTCGCTAGAGACCGCGACGGGCTGGCCTTCCGGGTCGGGATGGAGCTGCTTCTCTGGTGGCTCGGGCGACTGCTGCGCGCCGCCAGCGGCCATGAGCCCGACGGCGAACTGATAGCCGGCGAGGCTGACCTGATAGAGCGTTGTCTGGGCTCGCGAAACCTTGCGCATTGGCTGACCTTGTGGGACAAGACCGCCGGCCTTTTGCGGCGCGGCGAGGGCATCCACCTGGACCGCAAACAGATGGCGGTTGCCGCCCTACTGTCGCTGGAGGCGGACGTACCCTGAGCAGTCCCAGGTCACAGCCGAGGAAGGCTTCCGGCCGCGCTGGGAGCGGGAGAAGCGAAGATGGCCGGCTCCGCCAAGGCCTTCTACCTGACTACGCCGATCTATTACGTGAACGATGCCCCTCACATCGGTCACGCCTACACCACGCTTGCCTGCGACGTGCTGGCGCGCTTCATGCGCCTCGACGGCTATGACGTGCGCTTCCTCACCGGCACCGACGAGCACGGCCAGAAGGTCGAGAAGTCGGCACGGGCGGCAGGGATGGAGCCGAAGGCCTTCACCGACAAGGTTTCGCAGAACTTCCGCGACCTCACCGGGACGCTGAACTTCAGCAACGACGACTTCATCCGCACCACCGAGAAGCGGCACCTTCTGGCCTGCCAGGATCTCTGGCGCAGGCTGAAGGCCGCCAACCAAATCTACCTCGACAGCTACGGCGGCTGGTACGCGTTGCGCGACGAGGCCTTCTATGGCGAGAACGAGTTGAGCGAGGGACCCAACGGTAAAAAGATCGCGCCCAGCGGCGCCGAAGTCGAATGGGTGGAGGAGCCGTCCTACTTCTTCAAGCTTTCGGAGTGGCAGGATCGCCTGCTGGCTTTCTACGAGGCCAATCCGGACTTCATCGGGCCGGACAGTCGGCGCAACGAGGTTGTCGCCTTCGTGCGCGGCGGCCTCAGGGATCTCTCGGTCAGCCGTACGACTTTCAAGTGGGGCGTACCGGTCCCCGACGATCCCGATCACATTATGTACGTCTGGCTGGACGCGCTCACCAACTACATCACGGCGGTCGGCTATCCAGATCAGGAGAGCGCTGATTTCAACCGTTTCTGGCCCGCCGACCTGCACATGGTCGGGAAAGACATCCTGCGTTTTCATGCGGTCTACTGGCCGGCCTTCCTGATGGCCGCGGGCATCGCGCCGCCCAAGCGCATCTACGCTCACGGCTGGTGGACCAACGAGGGGCAGAAGATATCCAAAACGCTAGGCAATGTGATCGTGCCCGACAGGTTGGTGGAGACTTACGGGCTCGATCAAGTGCGCTATTTTTTGCTGCGCGAGGTGCCGTTCGGCAGCGACGGCGACTTTTCGCACCGCTCGATGGTTTCGCGCGTCAACAGCGACCTCGCCAACGACTTTGGCAACCTGGCGCAGCGCGTGCTGTCGATGGTCGCCAAGAATTGCGCAGGGAAGGTGCCCGAAGCCGGATCGTTGTCCGAAGCCGATAGGTCGCTGTTGGCCCAGGCCCAGGCGCTTCCCGACACGCTGCGCGGCCACTACCGGGTCCAGGCATTCAACCGGGTATTGGAGGCTACCTGGGAGGTGGTGGGCGCCGCCAACCGCTACATCGACGACCAAGCGCCCTGGGCGCTCCGCAAGAGCGATCCTGCGCGCATGGCGACGGTGCTCTGGACGTCGGCCGAAGCCATCCGTCACATCGTGATTTTGACCCAGCCGGTCATGCCGGCAGCAATGGCTCGGCTGCTGGAGCAGCTCGGACTGCCCGAGGGCGCCGAGCGGACCTTCGCCGCCCTGGCCCGGCCGCTGGTCGCCGGTAGACCGCTGCCGTCGCCGCAAGGGGTCTTCCCGCGCTACCAAGACGACGCAGCCGTGGCAGATCGGGCCGGCTAGACCTATGATAGCGAGCGGTCGAATCGCCGGTTATGCCGAGACACCGCTCGGGGCCGGCAGGTGACGAAGCGAAGCGGAACCATGGAACTCGAGACGGAAACGGCCAGACCCGACGGCGCCCGGGCGGTGGCAATTCTGTTCGTCGACATCGACGGCAGCACCCGGCTCTACGAGCAGCACGGCGACGAGGAGGCACGGCGTTTCACCTCGGCTTGCCTGGCTTCGCTTCACGTCGAGGTGGGCAAGGTCGGCGGCCGGGTCGTAAAGAGCCTCGGCGACGGGCTGCTCTGCACCTTCCCGACCGCCGATGCCGCCTTTCGCGCCGCCGCGTCGATGAACGCCTCGCGCAGGGAGGGCAATATCACTGTTCATGCCGGCGCCCACTACGGACCGGTCATCGAGGAGGCCGACGATGTCTTCGGCGATTCTGTCAACATGGCGGCGCGCGTCGCCGGCCTCGCCAAGGCAGGCGAGTTCCTGATGAGCGAAGACACGGTAGTCGAACTCTCGCCGCCGTTTCGGGCGCTAACCCGCTTGATCGACCGCACCAAGATCAAGGGCAAACAGGCCCTGGTCGGTATCTACACCTTGGTCCAACAGGACGACAACGCGACTGTGCTGCCCGGCGGGCCGGCTACCGCCCAGAGTGGTGAAGTCGCTCTGGTGCTGAAATACGGCGGCCGCAGTCTACGTGTAGCCGAGGCAAACGGCGAAGTTCTGGTTGGACGCTCGCCCGATTGCCACCTGAGTGTCGCCAGCAGCTATGCTTCGCGCAACCATGCCACCATCGAGGTGTCGCGCGGCAGAGTCTATCTGCGCGACCAATCCACCAACGGAACCTACCTCGAGTCCGACGGCATACCGCTGTTCGTCAAGCGCGAGCGGACCATGCTGCAGGGCGAGGGCATCATCTCGCTCGGCCGCAGCCCGGATCAACAACCGGCGGAGGAGCTGATCTCATTTAGCGTCGAGGGGGCCTCGTGAGCCGAGCGAAGTCAGCCCGCGGGTCCGCCACGACGATCGGCTACCGGAGCGACGTCGGTCGGCGGCGTGGCAACAACGAGGACAGCTATGTCGTGCGTCCCGACCTCGGCCTTTACGCGGTCGCGGACGGCATGGGTGGCGCCGGTGCTGGCGAGGTTGCAAGCGCGCTAGCCCTGGAGACGCTTGCGGCAGCGATCGAAGCGGGCCTTGGTCTAGTGGCCGCCGCGGAGCGCGCAAATCGGGCGATCGTCGCCGCGGCGAAGGACGGGCGCGGCGCCAACGGCATGGGAACGACCCTGGTGGCGCTCCTGTTGCGCGACGGGGCCTATCAACTGGCGTGGGTCGGCGACAGCCGAGCCTATCTGGTCGACCGGACGCTGGCTCAGCTGTCGCGCGACCACTCCCAGGTCCAGGAGCTGGTCGACGCCGGGGTGATCGGTGTCGGCGAGGCGCGTCTTCACCCGCAGCGTAATATCATCACCCGAGTGCTCGGCGGGCCCGACGGCGACCGAGCCGAGGTCGAGACCGCACACGGTCGGCTCGAGAGCGACCAGGAGCTCTTGCTTTGTAGCGACGGTCTGCACGGCGAACTGGAGGACGACGAGATCGCCGAACTGGTGACCGACCGCCGCAAGACCGCCCAGAGCCGGGTCGACGCCCTGATTTCGGCGGCGCTGGAGCGCGGCGGCCGGGACAACGTTACCGCCGTCCTCGTGGGGACCGCACCATGATCGACCGGCGTCACAGCGCCGGGGCCGGCTTCCTTGCTACGGCCGGCGCCTGCTCCTTTACCGACGGTGCCGACCCCAGTACCGGCCCGTCTGGTCTGCTATACTGCGCCCGGCGGAAGGCCGCGGGGACACCATGAACAGCGACCAGGACTTCGATGATGCCGCCTCGAGCGGGCAAGGCGCGACCTTCGCGGTCGGAGCCCTCCTCAGCCATACCTACGAGGTACAGGCGCTTCTGGCGCGCGGTGGCATGGGCGAAGTCTATCGCACCCGCCATGCCGAGATCGGCACCGAACACGCGATTAAGATGATCCGGCCGGAGCTGGCCGGCGATCCCAAGATCGTCGAGCTGTTCCGACGCGAAGCGGCGACGTTGCGAACCGTGCGCGACGAGGCGGTGGTCAGCTACGATGGTGTGCTGCGCGACGAAGCGGGCCGTGTCTATCTCATCATGGAGTTCGTCGACGGACCTTCGCTCACAAAGCGAATGACAGAAAAGCCGCTAACGCCGAGCGAGGTGCGACGGCTGCGGGATCGCTTGGCGCGCGGTCTTGCCGCGGCCCACGAGCGCGGCGTCATCCATCGCGACATGTCGCCCGACAACGTGATTCTCGGTGACGGCCGCCTGGAGAATGCCAAGATCATCGACTTCGGCATCGCCAAGCTGACCGATTCGACCGCGACGACGATCATCGGCGACGAGTTCGCCGGCCGCTACGCCTACGCATCGCCCGAACAGTTCGGGCTCTTCGGAGGCAAGGTCGACGCGCGCTCGGACATTTACAGCCTTGGGCTGGTTCTGGCGGCGGCAGCGCTCGGCAGACCGCTGTTCCAGAGTAAGAGCAACACCTCGCTCGTGGCACAGATCGAAGCACGCCAGCGCGATCCCGATCTCTCTGCGCTGCCAGGCGAGTTGCGCGTCGACCTTGAGGCGATGCTGCACGCCGATCCTGACGCGCGACCGCAATCGATGCGCGCGTTGCTCGGCCCGAACGCTGGTCGCGATCAGACCGTGGTGTCCGCACGGTTGACGGCCGAGCCACTGTCGCCTTTACGCGGCACAGTGCCGGCACCGAAAGCAGCCCGGAAGCCACTGCTGATCGCGGCGGCGGGAGCCGTGGCCGCCATTGCGGTCGCTGCGGTAGCGTTCCAGTCCGAGGGCCTCAGAAACGCTCTCGGCCTTGGTGAGCACGAAGAGGCGGAGCTGGCCACTAGCGGCGAAGCGACAATGCCGTCGCTTGCCCAGACGGCCGAAGAACTGGCTGTCGCGGCAAAGCTTGCCGCCGAGCGCGCCGAGGAGGCGCGCCTCGCCGCAGAGCAAGCTGCGGCGCAGAAGGCTGAGGCCGAGCGCCTGGTCGCCGAGAAGGCAGCAGCCGAACAGGCCGAAGTCGCTCGGCTCGCGGCGGAAAAGGCAGATGCCGAGCGCCTGGCCGCAGAAAAAGCGGCAGCGGACGTAGCCGCCGCCGAACGGCTTGCGGCAGAGAAGGCGGCAGCCGAGCGCGCTGTCGTCGAAAAAGCACAAGCAGAGCGCGTAGCGGCCGAGCGTGCCGCCCAGGAACAAGCCGAAGCGGAACGGCGCGGCGTCGAGCGGGCGGCAGCGGAGAAAGAGCTGACCGAACGTCTCGCTGCCGAGCGGGCTGCCGCGGACAAGGCGCTTCAGGAGCGCCTCGCGACAGAACGGGAAGCCGCAGAAAAAGCTCTGCAGGAGCGCCGCGCAGCGGAGAGACTCGCCGCCGAAAAGGCGGAGGCCGAACGTCTTGCTGCCGAACAGGCGGCAGCGGAAAAAGCCGAGGCCGAACGGCTTGCGGCAGAGAAAGCGGCGGAGGAGAAGGCGGCGGAGGAGCGGCTCGCGGCCGAGAAAGCCGACGCCGAAAAAGCCGCTGCCGAAAAAGCCGCCGCCGAGAAGCTGGCGGCAGCAAAGGCGCTCACAGATCGACTGGCAGCAGAGAAGGCCGCCGAGGAAAAGGCCCTGGCGGAGCGGGTTGCGGCAGAGAAGGCGCAGGCCGAGACACTGGCGGCCGAGGAGGCTGCAGCGCAAGCTGCCGTAGCTCAACAGGCGGCGGCGAACGCGCCCACGACCGAGGTGGCTTTGGTCGCGGTGTTCGAGAACTCACTCAGCCGCGACGAACGCCGCGAGATCCAGCGCAATCTGAAGCGCTTGGCGCAATACAACGGCGCCATCGACGGCGACATCGGGCCAGGCACACGTGCGGCGATTCGCACCTTTCAGAATGCGATTGGTGTCGAGGCGAGCGGCTATCTCGATGCAAAACAGATGGCGCGCCTCGAAACCGAAGCGGCCAAAGCGCCACCGTTACCTGCGACGCCTGCCAACGCCCCCACACTCTCCGAGGCGACGGGCGCCGCACCCGCCGCGCCCGCCGCCGGAAATGCCGGATACGCGCCCGCCGGAGCTGGCGTTGGCTCCAGCCAGCAGGCTTTCGCCCGTCCGGAGGGCCCACGGCCGGGCGAAAATCACATCGACTATCTGCTCCGCGTGGCGGAGGCTGGAGACCTCGATGCGCAGACCGAACTAGGGCTGCGCTACTACCAAGGTCGCGACTTGCCTAAGGATTACGAGGCGTCGGCGCGCTGGAACCGGATGGCGGCCGAGGGCGGAGATGCCCGTGCGCAATCGAACCTCGGAATCCTCTATATGCAAGGCCACGGCGTACGCCGGGACGAGGCGGAAGCGGTACGCTGGTTCCGGGCCTCAGCCGAGCAAGGCCATCCGCAGGCCCAGTTCAATCTCGGCGTACTCTATGAGCAGGGCCGTGCGGGTCTGGAGCGGGACTACGAGAAGGCCGCGTTGTGGTATGCCCGCGCCGCCGCCCAGGGCTACCGCGATGCCGAAAACCGACTCTCCGCGCTGCTGTCCCGCGGTGTCATCAAGGAGCGACCGAAGATCTAGATCGCCCCTCCGGTCGACCCTCGCCCTCGCGCATTTCCACCCTTGGATCAGCGATTTCCCGCAACCATCTGACAGATATATGTTTGTCGACTCCCACTGTCACCTCGACTATCTCGCGGCCGAGGAGCCGCCGGAAGGTCCGGTGAGGCGTGCACAGGCCGCCGGTGTCGACACGCTGCTCACCATCTCGACCAAGCTCTCGACCTTTCCGCAGGTAAGGGCGATTGCCGAGCGCTTTCCCAACGTCTATTGCTCGATCGGCGTTCACCCCCACGAGGCGGCGGAGGAGGGCCAGAGCGATCCGGTGGCGCTGATTGCTGGTGCAGTCCATGAGAAGGTTATCGGCATCGGTGAGACTGGCCTAGATTTCTACTACGAACACAGTCCGCGTGAAGCTCAGGCTGAGAGCTTCCGCGCGCACCTAGCGGCGGCGCGTGCAACCGGCCTGCCAGCCATCGTTCATACCCGCGATGCCGACCAGGATACCGTTGCCATCCTGCGTGCGGAGTCGGCGAACGGAGCGATACCGGGCGTAATACACTGTTTCACCGCCGGATCGGAGCTGGCGAGGGCGGCGCTCGAGCTCGGCTTTTATATCTCGATTGCCGGTATTGTGACCTTCAAGACGGCCGACGCCCTTCGGCAGACGGTTGCCGAGATTCCCCTCGACCGGCTCTTGATCGAAACCGACTCTCCCTACCTTGCACCGGTGCCGTTGCGCGGCAAGAAAAACGAGCCGGCTAACGTGGTTCATACCGCCAAGGCGCTCGCTGAGCTGAAGGGCGTAACGCTCCAGGTCCTCGCCGACGCCACAAGCGACAACTTCTATCGACTCTTCACCCGTGCCCAGCGGCCCGCGCAGTCGCTATGAAGGTGACGCTGCTCGGCTGTGGCGGCTCAGGCGGCGTGCCGCTGGTCGGCGGAACCGACGGAGAGGGCGAATGGGGCGCCTGCGATCCCCGAGAGCCCAGGAACCGCCGACGTCGGGTTTCGATTTTGGTCGAGGTTCCTGGCGAGGCAGGGCAGGGAACTACCACCATTCTGGTCGATTGTTCGCCCGACCTGCGGCTCCAGCTCCTGGATGCCAAGGTCAAGCGACTCGATGCGGTGCTCTTCACCCACGATCATGCGGATCACAGCCACGGCCTCGACGAGCTGCGCGCACTGGTCCGCCGAAGCCGCAAGCCGATTCCCGCCTTCATGGATGCGCGAACTAGAGCACGGCTGACCGCGCACTTCGCATATGCCTTCGCATCGGCCGACCGAGCCGACCCGCTCTACCCGCCGCTGCTCGACGATCGGGCTATCGATGGGCCCTTTGACGTCGGACCGATACGGGTCGTTCCTTTCGCGCAGGAGCACGGCAAGGAAACCACGCTGGGCTTTCGCTTCGGCGACCTGGCCTATTCGACGGACGTCTCCGGCCTCAGCGAAGCGGCCTTCGCCGCGCTTAACGGGACTAGGCTTTGGATCGTCGATTGCCTGCGCGACCAACCGCACCCGACCCACGCGCATTTTGCCGAGACGCTCGAATGGATCGCACGCGTAAGGCCGGCGCGCGCCATCCTCACCCACATGAACCAGGACCTCGACTACCGCGCGTTGATGGCGCGCTGCCCATCAGGCGTCGAGCCAGGCTACGACGGGATGACTATCGAGTTGGAGTAGATCGCCTTCTACTGCTCGAGCCAAAACCCCTCGGGGCGGTAGATGCCGAACTGGGCGCCGGGATCCCAGTTGAACATCCCTTCCTCCGGCACATTATGAAGCTTTCTGGAAACCACCACCGGCTGCGGTATCTGGGCGACGATTCCAATGGTAAAAACCTGATTGGCTTGAATCTCCAGGATACCTGCCCAAATTTCACGCTGTTGGGCGCGGTTCGGCGCCAACGACCAGTCTTCGTAGAGCTGCATCAGCTCCTTGCCGACCTCCATGTCGACTGCTTCGCCTGATTGGCCGTGGGTCTCGTAGTACTGGCCCCACTTCGGCCAGTGAAAAGACTGTTGGCGCACCGGCACGAATTCTTCCGGCGACATCTCGGCCGTCGGTACGCCGTTCTCGTAGCCGTACCAGGCCGCCATCACGGTATCGCCAGCGAAGACACGATTTCGAAGCACTTCACGCTGCGACGGCTTGGTGAAGAGCTTAATGCCAGCCTTGCGCCAAGTGTCGCGGACCAGCTCCAGGATATCGACCTCCTCCGCATTCTCACCCGCCGTCTCGACTACAATCTCCAGTGGCCGTCCGTCTGGCAACAAGCGGATGTCGTCGCTGCCGCGCTTGGTTAGGCCGATCTCGTCGAGTAGCGCATTGGCCTGCTCGAGATCGAAACCGGACCACTTCTCGCGATACTCCGGCTCGAAAAGCGGGCTGTCGGGAAGGATGGTGTTCGCGCCTTCCAGGCCGAGGCCGAAGTAGATCGCCTGATTGATCTCGGCGCGGTTGATCGCAAGCGAAAGCGCGCGCCGGAAGCGGGGATCGCGGTTGAGTTTGCGCCACACGGGATCGTTAGCATTGAGGTTCGGATAGAGCGCGATCTGCGAGCCGCGTACCGTCTTCCAGAGTCGCACCGTATAGCCGCTACTGTCTTCGGCCGACTTCAGGAACGTATAGTCCGAAAAAGCGATGCTCCGGGCCTGCAGGTCAGATTCGCCTGATCCGGTCTTGGCCGGCACCAGCGCGCTCGACACCACCTGCAAAACCACCCTGTCCAGATAAGGAAGCTGCAGTCCGCTGGCGTCGATGCCATGATAGTAGGGATTACGCTCGGCAATGAAGCGCGTCGAGGGCGGTTCAACGGTATTGCGCCACGGCTGCAGGGTCGGCAGTGCCGGATTGTCGAAGTTGTAGAGATTGTCCATCGAATTGTGCAGCGCCGCCCAACTGCTCTTGCCGGCTGCCGCGGCCTCCGCTTTGAGCTTTGCTTCGTCGGCATACTTCTCGTGGTATCGTTTCAAGTAGTGTGCCGGGCGGTAGATGAAGAGCGGGGTCGCAGCCGCCAGCGACGAAAGGAAGAAGGGATTGGGGCGCGTCCAGCTGTAACGAACGGTCGTCTCGTCGATCACGGTGAAAGTCGGCAGCTCGCCGGCGAGGTTTAGGGGAACCGGCGGGCCGCTCGGAAACAGCTTTTCGTTCAGCGCGACGTCTTCCCAGTAGTAGCGGAAGTCTTCTGCGGTGAAAGGCTCACCGTCGGACCACTTGTGCCCCTTGCGCAGATGTAGCGTGAAGGTCCTGCCATCCTCGACCTCGATCTTCTTCAGGATGTCGGGCACGAGCTCGAGCTTCTCGTTGTAAGCAACCAGGCGCGCGTAGCCGTAGACCACCAGAAGCCGCGTGTCCTTGGCGCGGGTCACCAGCGTGGTCAGCTCGCCTCCAGGCTTGCCGATCGAGCGGGTATCGTTGGTCGGCAGCAGACGAGGCTCGGCGGGCAGACGCTCGGCGAGCGGCGGTAGCTTGCCTGCCGATACCAGTGCCGCCAGCGCCGGCGGCTCGTGCGGCTCGAGTCCGGAGGGCAGGGGCGTCTCTTCGTAGACCTCCGTCTCGGCCCGCGCCGCGCCGACGATCGCGCCGGCAAGCAGGACGGCGAGTAGAGCGCTCCTCCAGCCGATCTTACGGCTAAATCCGAATCGCATGCACCAAGCCTCCCCGTACCTGTGCCGGAAATAATTCGGCTCTTAGACGGCCGCCGATTGCAGGCACCAAGCGATGACGACACTCTAGCCGCAGCCGTTGCGGCTTCATAGACGCTGCGCTAGCTCCTCGCTTCGCCTCGGGACGCTATTCCGCACCACGCGTGATACGGATTGACAGGCTTTGGGCGAGCCCTATTCCGGCGACACTCGAATAGCGTTTAGAAATTCTCTACAACCTATTGATATTTATATACTATACTACTTCGATGGAGTTATGAGACGAGTAACATCGCAAGCAGGATCGAGCGGATTCTGCGACCACCGGCCATTGGTGGCCGTAAAACGGTGCCGCGCCGTCGCGAGCAACGGCGACCTTGCTGTCTTTGGTCCCTTCGGGGACGACGAGACTTTCTGCATCGTTGCCCTGGCCTGCGGAGACGGCTTGCTGGCTGAAGCATTGCTGACCAACTTTCCACAGGCTGCCTACCTCGGATTGGACCGCTCAGCCTCCGTGCGCGAAGCGACCGTGAGTCGGTTGAGCGGCGCGACCAGGCGCGCCGAGGTGGCGGCCTTCGACATCGGCACCAGCGGATTGGCTAGCCGGGTCGCGGGAGCCGATCTGGTCGTTTTCTCGCTCTGCATCCATCACCTGGATGGCCCCGGGGAAGTGC
>JBOHKJ010000107.1:0-1893 GCA_050728975.1 Kiloniellales bacterium
GGAAAACAGAGCCCCGCTCTCGCGATCCTCGCCCCGCATCAAGGCCTCCTGGTCCGCAAATCCCCTGAACCAGAGAATCACGACCAAAAAACTATCGCGAGGACTTTTTCAGCAACCTGCTAGAGCACGATCGGCTATGCGCGACCGTTGCCGCGTAGTCCCTTGATCCAGCGTTCCAGGCGATCGCAGGCGCTTGCGATCTCGCTTTCGGCGCCGGCGAAGGAAATGCGCACGAAGCGATGGCCGCGCTCGGGGTCGAAATCGACGCCCGGCGTCATGGCGACTCCGATCTCTTCCAGCATACGCGCGCAGAAATTCTGGCTGTCGTTGGTGAGATCGCCGACATCGGCGTACAGATAGAATGCTCCGTCGGCCGGCGCCAGACGGGTGAATCCGGCCTTGGGCAGACGCTCCACCAACAGGTTGCGCTTACGCGCATAGGCCGCGACGTAAGCGTCGAGCTCGGCCTTGCAGTCGAAAGCCGCCTCGCCGGCGACCTGAGACACCAGGGGCGCCGAGATGAAGAGCGACTGGATCAAGCATTCGACCGATCGCACCAGGGCTTCCGGCAGCACCAGCCAGCCGATCCGCCAGCCGGTCATGGAGAAATACTTCGAGAAGGAATTGACGACGATCGCCTCGTCGCCGAGCGACAGCACCGTGGTCGGGCTCGGACCGAAGGTAATGCCGTGATAAATCTCATCAGAGACGACGCGGATGCCGCGCGCCCGGCAATAATTCAGGAGGGCAGCGAGATGCTGGCGATCGAGCATCGTGCCCGTCGGGTTCGAGGGGCTGGCGACGATAAGGCCATCGACCGGCCGCTCGAGGCTATCCAACAATGCCGGTGTCGGCTGGTAGCGATCCGCGGCAGTCACCGGCAACAGCACCGGCTCGAGACCGACCGCCGAGAGGATGTAGCGATAGGCGGGATAGCCGGGTGCGGCGAGCGCCACTCGGTCGCCGACGTCGAAGGCGGCTAGGAACGCCAAGAGGAATCCGCCGGAAGAGCCGGTGGTGACCATGACCCGCGCCGGATCGACTTCCTCGCCGTAGCGCTCCAGGTAGGAGCGCGCGATGCGGCGTCTCAGCGACGGCAGGCCGCCGGCATCAGTGTAGCCGACACGGCCCGCTTCGATCGCCGCGATGGCGGCGCGCCGCACGGCCTCGGGCGCTGCTGTTGCCGGCTCGCCTACTTCGAGGTGCAGGACCGAATCTCCGGCGGCGGCTCGCGCGTTCGCCTGGCGCAGGATGTCGAGCGCCAGAAAAGGCGGAATCGATCCCCGGCTGGACGTCTTGAGGGTCATGATCGAAGCGCGACCCGGCGCTATTGTACGCGTATCGCCATGCCCGACCCCCGCGGGTCGGTCGTCGCTTGGCAGGTCTGGTTCTGGAAAGCGCCAAGCGGGCAATAGGCGGCGTTGACCCTGCCGATCGGTCCACCCTCTTCGAGGCGATAGCCGCGCTGCGCCAGCCCTTGCCGCAAGCCGGCAGGCAACGCCGTCTCGATCAGCAGACGATCGGGCGCGCCGCCGTGGTGCAGGCGCGGTGCTGCCACGGCTTCGGACAGCGGAAGCCCGCCCGCCAGGGTATCGAGCAGCAGCCTGGCCAGCACAGTGGTCCCGGCGGGCCCGCCTGCCGCGGTGGCGGCGAGCCTAAAGCGCCGGCTGTCGGGATTGGCGACGATAACGGCGTTGAGCGCGGTCGTCCCGTCGTCGGGAGAGCGCGGTGGGGCGGCGAGCAGAATTCCGGTTCCCTCAGCCATGCGCCCGGCCCCAAACAGGCGGTTCATGGTGAAGGTGCAGGCAACTGCATTCTCGAACTGATCGGCCACCACGAAACCGGCGGCTGCAGCGTTGGCGCCCTGGCCGCGCGGCGGGCTCGCGAGCTGGT
>JBOHKJ010000108.1:0-6397 GCA_050728975.1 Kiloniellales bacterium
TCGAGGTATCCGGGATCGGGCCGCTGCAGCTCCCGCCGGAAGGCATCGACGTCGGCCAGCCGGGCGCGACGGTTGGGATCGCGGTCAGACCCGAGAAAGTGCGCCTGCATCCGCAGAGGCCCGCGCAAACAGGCGTTGCGCTGAAGGGGCGCGTGAGCCAGATCGCCTACTACGGCGAGACCAGCCACGTCTTTCTGACGCTCGACGGTGGCCATACGATCAACGCCAATGTCCAGAACGAACAGCGGACCGTCTCGCCGTTGGTTGCGGTCGGCGACGAGCTTTGGTGCTCCTGGGATACCCGCGACGTCCTGTTGTTGACCAACTAGCTCGGCGCAGCCTCTTCCACGGCGGCGACGCTGCGTTCCAGCGCCGGATAGGCGACCGCCAAAGTCAGTCCGCGCATCGCCATCAAGATGAGGAAAGCGGCCCACAGGCCGTCGTTTCCGAAGCGCGGCACCAGGAAGCCGCTGGCGAGAAGGAAGGCTGCCAGCGAAACCAGCATCGCGTTGCGCATCGCCGCGGTTCGCGTCGCGCCGATGAAGATGCCGTCGAGCTGGAAGCTCCAGACCGAGATCAGCGGCGAGGCGACCAGCCACGGCAGATAAGCCGCGGCGGCGCGGCGCGTTACCTCCTGGTCGGTGAAGAGTGCGATCAGCTGCGTGCCGGCAAGACCGTAAAGCAGGGCCATGGCGAGCGCGATACCGCCAGCCCACCAGGTCGTGATCTCCACGGTGCGCCTGAAGGCCGAGCGGCTGCCCGCTCCGACGGAGGCGCCGGCGAGGATCTCGGCGGCATGGGCGAAGCCGTCGAGTCCGTAGGCGGCGAAATACTGCAGCTGCATCAGGATTGCGTTGCCGGCCAGCGTTACGTCGCCCATGCCTCCGCCGTAGGAGGTGAAGGTGCCGAAGGCGAGGAGAAGCGCCAAGGTTCGAATGAAGATGTCGAGATTGACACGCAGCAACGCGACGAGACGGTCGCGCCGCAACACCAGCGCCGAATTCCAGCGGCTGCCGCTGGGCAGCAGTCGCAACACCAGCACCAGGCCGACGGCCGCCGCGCTAGCCTCGGAAATCGCGGTGGCGAAGGCGACCCCGCCCACGTCCCAACCGAGTCCCGTGACGAAGAAGATGTCGAGGGCGATGTTGAGGCCGTTCATCCAGACCTGCAGGAGCAGCGCCAAGCGGGTACGCTGCGTGCCCAGCAGCCAGCCGAGCAGCGCATAATTGGCGAGCGCCGCCGGCGCGCTCCAGATGCGGATCGAGAGATAGCGTTCCGCCAGGATCTCGACCGTCTCGCTCGTATCGATGGCCCAGAAGGCGATCGCCGAGATGGGTCCCTGCAGCACGATCAGCAGGGCGCCGAGGCTCGCCGCAAGCAGCAGCGGCCGGCCGAGCGCGGCGGTCAGCTCGGCTTTGTTGTCGGCGCCATAGGCCTGGGCGACGAATCCGGTCGTGCCCATGCGCAGGAAGCCGAATCCCCAATAGAGGAAGGAGAACACCAGCGCACCGACCGCCACTGCGCCGATGTAGGCCGGATCCGACAGGCGGCCGACCACCGCGGTGTCGACCGCGCCCAGCAGCGGCGTGGAGAGATTCGACAGGATGATCGGGCCAGCGAGAAAGAAGACGCGACGATGCCAGTCTCTGCCGCTGCTCGGCAGCCGCGCCGTCTCAGCGGCCAATGGCATAGCCCTGCATCTGCCGTGGATTGGCTGCCGCCTTCAGAAGATCGCCTTCGCGCTTCACCGCGGAGAGGCGACCGAGGCACCAGGGATCGTCGATCGAGACTTTGTGGCCGCGCTTCTTCAGTTCTGCGACGGTCGCGGCCGGAAAGCGGTCCTCCAGGAACAGGCTGCCGAAGTCGACCGAGCGCGGCCAGAAAGAGCTCGGAAAGTGGTCGGTCTCGAACATCGGGCAGTCGACCGATTCCTGCAGGTTCATGGCGTGGTGCAGGTGGCGCAGGAAGAAGGTCAGCGACCACTGATCCTGGCTGTCGCCACCCGGCGTGCCGAAGGCCATCAGCGGCGCATCGTCCTTCAGCACCAGGTTGACCGACAGCGTGGTGCGCGGCCGCTTGCCCGGCTCCAGGCTGGCCGGCAGGCCTTCCTCCAGCCAGAACATCTGGCCGCGGGTGTTGAGGCAGAAGCCGAGCTCCGGGACGATCGGCGAGGCATGCAGCCAGCCGCCTGACGGTGTCGCCGAGATCATGTTGCCGTCTCGGTCGACCACGTCGATGTGACAGGTGTCGCCCTCCGACGGGCCCAAGCCGACCGTCGGCTCGCCCAGTCCCATGGCAGCCTCGAGCCCGTCTCTTTCGAGCCGCCTTTCGCCGAAGCGGATCGCGCCGCCGTAGCCGTGAATCTCGCCTGGCCGCAGCTCGTAGGAGGCCTGCTCGCCAACCAGTGTGCGACGCGCGGCGTTGTAGTCCTCCGACAACAGCCGCTCCAACGGCACCTCGACGAACTTCGGATCGCCGTAGAAGGCTTCGCGGTCGGCGAAGGCCAGCTTGGCGCATTCGACTACGGTGTGGACGAAGTCAGGGCCGAGCGGATCCATGGCCGCGATGTCGAAGCCCTTGAGCAGCGCCAGTTGCTGCAGGAACACCGGCCCCTGGCTCCAGGGGCCGCCCTTGCAGACCTTTAGCCCGCCATAGTCGTAGGTGACCGGAGGCTCGACCGTCGCCTCCCAGCTCGCCATGTCGTCGGCGCTCAGCACCCCCTTGTGGCGTTCGCCGGAAGCATCCATCACCTCTTCGCTGCGGCAGAAGCGATCGATCGCCTCGGCGACGAAGCCCTTGTACCAGGCGCGCCGGATCGCCTCGATCTGCGCTATCCGGTCGCCGCCGGAGGCTTCGCTCTCCGCGAGCAGGCGCTTGTAGGTCTCGGCGAGCGTGCGGTTGCGGAACAGCGTTCCAGGCTCGGGGATGGCGCCGCCGGGCAGGTAGACTGCGGCCGAGGTCGGCCAATGGTTGCGGAACAGCTCCGAAACCGTGGCGATGGCGTTGCAAATGTTGGGGACGAGGGCGTAGCCGTTCTCGGCGTAGCCTATGGCGTGGGTCATGACCTCGCGCGGCTTCAGCGTGCCATAGTCGCGCAGCAGCTTCATCCAGGCGTCGAAGGCGCCGGGAACCACGGTCGCCAGCAGGCCGTTGCCCGGAACCAGCATCAGTCCCTCGCCGACATAGTGGGCGATGGTGGCCCTGGCCGGCGCCACGCCTTGGCCGCAGATCACCTCCGCCCGGCCGCGGGCGCGCGCATGGAGTGCGATCGGCAGGTCGCCGCCGGGACCGTTCAGGTGCGGCTCTACCACCTGGAGGGCGAACCCGGCGGCCACCGCTGCGTCGAAGGCATTGCCGCCCTTCTCCAGCATTGCCATGCCGGCAGCGCTCGCCAGCCAGTGGGTCGAGCCGATCATCCCGAAGGTGCCCTTCAGCTCCGGCCGCGTGGTGAAGTTCATCGCTGTCTCGTATCCCAATTGGCGGAAGGTCGGCGATGATAGGGGCCGCCTGTGGCGCGCGGCAAGCTGTGGCGCGTGCAGAACTGCTCCGCGCTTTCCGGGCTTGCGCCGCCGGCCGTGCCTCCGGTTAGAGTGGCGCGCCGCGAGGGCCCGAATTCGGGCGAGTAGCGCCCGAGCGCAGGGCCGGAGACCGAAAGACGTCATGGAGATCGCACAGCCTTATCTTCTCTTCCTTGGCGATGCGCCCGACAGGATCGCCGCCAAGACCGCCCAGGGAATCGCCCACTGGCGCTCCGACATCTGCCGCGGACAATTGCGACTGCCGGGTTGCCGAACCGATCTCGGGCTGCCCAATCTGACGCTCGAGGAAGCGGTCGAGGCCGGTTGCCGTACCCTGGTGGTCGGAATCGCCAATCGTGGCGGCGTGATCGGCGAAGTCTGGCTCGCGGTGCTGGAACGCGCACTCGAGCTCGGCCTCGATCTCGCCGCCGGTCTCCACAATCGCCTCGCCGACCAGCCGCGCCTTGCTGCTGCGGCGAAAGCCAACGGCCGGCGCCTGCACGACGTGCGCCATCCCACCCGCAGCTTCGACGTGGCGAGCGGGAAGAAGCGGTCCGGCAAGCGCCTGCTCACCGTTGGGACCGACTGCTCGGTGGGCAAGATGTACGCCACGCTGGCGCTTCAGCGGGCGCTTGCCGCGCGGGGTGCCAAGGCGACCTTCCGCGCAACCGGCCAGACGGGGATTCTGATTAGCGGCGATGGCGTATCGGTCGATGCGGTGATCGCCGACTTCATCTCCGGAGCCACCGAATGGCTGACCCCCGACAACGAGCCCGACCACTGGGATTTGGTGGAGGGGCAGGGCTCGCTGTTCCATGCTTCCTTCGCCGGCGTTTCGCTCGGCTTGCTGCACGGTGCGCAGCCCGATGCGCTGGTGCTTTGCCACGAGCCGACGCGGCCGCACCTGCGCGGGCTGCCGGACTTTCCGGTGCCCAGCCTGAAGACCTGCATGGAGCTCAACCTCACCACCGGGCGCCTCACCAACCCGGCGATCGAGTTCGTCGGTGTCGCCGTCAATACCTCGCAGATGGAGTCCGCCAGCGCGCGCGACTACCTCAAGGGCGTCGAGGACCAGCTCGGCATGCCGGCGCTCGATCCGGTCAAAGACGACCTCTCGCCCATCATTGAAAGGCTCGTTTGATGCCTGTTCTCGACGTCACAAAGGAAATCTGGCCGCTCGCCGGCACCTTCACCATCTCGCGCGGAAGCCGGACCGACATTCCAATGATCGTGGTGACGCTCTCCAGTCACGGCAAAGTCGGCCGTGGCGAATGCGTGCCGACGCCGCGCTATGGCGAATCCGTGGAAAGCGTGATCGCGCAGATCGAGAGGCTGCGCCTCGCTCTGGCCGCGGGCTTCGACCGGCAGACTCTGCAGAACTTGCTGCCGCCGGGCGCGGCACGCAACGGTCTCGACCTCGCCTTCTGGGACCTGGAAGCGAAGCTGAGCGGCAAGCGGGCTTGGGAGCTGGCCGGCATGGCGCCGCCCCGGCCGGTCACCACCTGCTACACCATCTCGCTCGACACCGCGGAGAAGATGGGCGCCGCGGCAAAGCGCAATCGCACGCGCCCGGTTCTGAAACTGAAACTCGCCGGGCCGGAGGATGTGGATCGCGTGCGCGCGGTACGAAAAAACGCGCCGGAGTCCTTCCTCGTGGTCGATGCTAACGAGGGCTGGGATATCGCGCTCTATCGCAAGCTGGTGCCCGAGCTGCAGAAGCTCGAAGTTTCGATGATCGAACAGCCTCTGCCGGCCAAGGAGGACGAGGCGCTGCGCGGCGTCGCGCGGCCGATTCCGCTCTGCGCCGACGAATCTTGTCACACACGCGCCGATCTGCCGGGCCTTGCCGGAAAGTACGATCTGGTCAACATCAAGCTCGACAAGACCGGCGGCCTGACCGAAGCGCTGGCGCTCAAGAAAGACGCCGAGGCCGCCGGCTTCTCCATCATGGTCGGCTGTATGCTCGGCACCTCGCTTGGCATGGCGCCGGGCGCTCTCGTGTCCCAAGGGGCCCAGGTGGTCGATCTCGACGGTCCACTGTGGCTCGCCAGGGACCGTGAGCCTGGCCTTTCGATCGCGGGCAGCGTGATACAGCCGCCGCGCCCCGAGCTCTGGGGATAGGCGCCGGCAATGACCGAGCCCGAGACATTCGTCAGCCATCTGGTCTGCTCGGCGACCGACAAGCGCTATCCGGCCGGCCGGGTCCACGGCCTCTCGGAAGCCGACAAGCCGCTGCTGGTGCGCTACGACCTCGCGGCCATGAAGCGGCGGCTCGACTGCGAGGCGCTTGCGCGGCGCAACGGCGGATTTTGGCGTTACCGCGAGTTTCTGCCGGTCACCGAGAGCGCGAATGTGCTCGACCTTGGCGAGGTGATGACGCCGCTGGTGGCGCTGCCGAAGCTCGCAACCGGTAGCGGGCGACTCTTGGTCAAGGACGAGGGGCGACTGCCGACCGGCTCCTTCAAGGCACGCGGCCTCGGCGTCGCGGTCGCCATGGCCAAGGAGCTGGGCCTGAAGCATCTGGCCATGCCCTCGAACGGCAATGCCGGGGCCGCGCTCGCCGCCTATTGCAGGCGCGCCGGCCTCGCGGCCACGGTCTTCTGTCCGGCCGACACGCCGGAGATCAATCTCTCGGAGATCGCTCTTCAAGGCGCGGCCTGCTACCGCGTCAACGGCCTCATCAACGACTGCGGCAAGTTGGTCGCCGCCGGCAAGGAGGCGACCGGCTGGTTCGATCTTTCGACGCTCAAGGAGCCCTATCGCATCGAAGGCAAGAAAACGATGGGACTGGAGCTGGCCGAGCAGCTCGGCTGGCGTCTGCCCGATGCGATCTTCTATCCTACCGGCGGCGGGACCGGCCTCATCGGCATGTGGAAGGC
>JBOHKJ010000109.1:0-2945 GCA_050728975.1 Kiloniellales bacterium
CGGCCCGGTGACGAACATGTAGGAGGAGTCCTTCACCATGAAGGTGAAGTCGGTCATCGCCGGCGAGTAGACCGCGCCGCCGGCGCAGGGGCCCATGATCATGGAGATCTGCGGCACCACGCCCGAGGCCAGCACGTTGCGCTGGAACACCTCGGCATAGCCGGCAAGCGAGGCGACGCCCTCCTGAATCCGCGCGCCGCCGGAATCGTTGAGGCCGATCACCGGCGCGCCGACCTGGATCGCCTTGTCCATGATCTTGCAGATCTTCTCGGCGTGGGCCTCGGAAAGCGCGCCGCCGAAGACGGTGAAGTCCTGGCTGAAGACGAAGACCGGGCGGCCCTCGACGGTGCCGTAGCCGGTCACTACCCCGTCGCCGGGAATGCGCTGCTCGGCCATGCCGAAGTCGTTGCAGCGATGCTCGACGAACATATCCCACTCCTCGAAGGAGCCTTCGTCGAGCAGCACCTCGAGACGCTCGCGGGCCGAGAGCTTGCCCTTCGCGTGCTGGGCCTTGACCCGGCGCTCGCCGCCGCCGGCGCGGGCGGCGGCCCGGCGCTCCTCGAGCTGGCGCAGAATCTCCTGCATCGCGACCCTCCGGGACAAAGCGGAAACGGCAAAAAGGCGCTCCAGCAGATAGCATGCGCCGCAAATCCAGACCAGCGGGCGGCCGTCGCCGATTCAGGCCTGCAGCAGCCTGAGGAAGCGCTCGGCGGCGGCGAGGTCGGCGGCCAAGGCAGTGCGCCGCGCGGCGTCCTCGCGGTCCTCGCCCCAGCGCTCGATCTGGAAGCTGGCGTCGAGCTCGGCCGCCTCGAAGGCGGCTTCCGCGTCGATCCGCCCGGCGGCGAGCGCGAGACCCAGCACCAGCGACCCGCTGCCGCGCACGACCAGATCGAGCGCGGCGAGCGCGAAGGGCTCGAAGCCCTGCAGCGCACCGGCGAGCGCGCTCAGCGACTTGGGCCGTTGCGGCCTGGAGACCACGCCAGCGGTGACCAGCAGCGGCGCGTCGAGCGCGCGCGCCGCCCAGTCGAGATGGGGCTGCCAGAGCGCGGCTTGGCGCGCGGCCAGGCTCTCCGGCCTTTCGGCGCGATAACACAGCAGGTCGTGGGCGCCGTAGGCCGCAAGCTCGGCGGCGATCTCTGCGCGGTTGGGCGCCACCCGATCGAGCGCGGTGCAGGCGAGCTGCGTCAAGGGCATGGAGCGTGGCACGATCCGCTCGCCCTGGGCCTGCCATTCGGCGGCGATGGCCTCGGCGAGCGCGCGGCTCGGAACGACAAAAGGGGCCTTGGCCGGGGTCGAGAAGCGGCGCGCGTCGAGCTCGAGTCCGAAGCCGCCCTCGGCCCCGCAGACTTCTGCGCGCTTGTAGAAGCGCTTGAGCGACGGGCCGGCGACCACGCGCTAGTTCCCGAACAGGCCCTTGATGCCTTCGCCGATACTGTCGAGCGTCTCGCCCACGCCCTCGGTCGCCTTGTCGATGACCGATTTCTCCTGGCTCTGGCCGGAAGCACCGGCCTCCAGCGCTGCGGTGCAGGGGTTGCCTGCACCCAGCACCGCGTCGCCCAGCAGGATGCCGAGGCCGGCGAGCGGCATGATGATCGCGCCGGCGGTCTTGGCGGCGGTCAGCGCCGTGCCGAGCGGATCGGGGATGACTCCGGGGTCGGTGAGCGGCCCTTGAATGCGGAAGGGAATGGCGAGCGAGGTGAGGCTAGGCAGGCTCGACTTGGGCTCGAACAGCATGTCGATGCGTTCCGATGCCAGGTCGATCTGGCCGCCGCCCTGGAGGGTAAAGCTCTCGGCATGGAGCAGCTGGGCGCTGCTCTCGGCGATGCCGTCGGCGATATCGAAGCGGCTCACCAGGCAGGAAATCTCCATTGCTTCCTCGGAGCCGAAGAGCGGCCCCAGCAGACCGAGCAGGTCGGCGCTCACCAGAGTCACGAGGGTGTTGTCGAGACGCCCCTCGCCGCCCACGAGGTCGCTCTTGCCCTTGAGGGTGGATGCGATGTCGTGAAGGCTGTTACCGCTTCCGGAGACTACGAGCTCGAGATCGAGCTTGCCTTCGACCGTGTCGTAGATCTCCAGCTCGCGCAGCAGGCGGCCGTAGTCGACCTGCTTGCCGGTGAGCGCCAGCGCGACGCTCGGCGGGTCGACACCGGCGTCGAGGTCGAATCCGCCGGCGAGCTTGCCGCCGGCGAGCGTGGCGGTGAAGGGCGCGACCTTGAGTTTTCCGCCCTTCAGCGCCAGCAGCAGGTCGAGGGTTTCCAGCTTGACCTTTTCGTGCGGCTCGAAGCTGGCGGCGGCGAGCTTCACTTCGGCATCGAACAGCTTGAGCGCGTCGAGCGGCAGCGGCTCATCAGAGAAGATGCGTCCGTCGTCCGCTGCGCCGTCCGGCTCCGGCTCGGTGAAGTCGGCGAGCCTGATGCGATCGGCGGTCAAGGCTGCGGTCACCAGCGGCCGCTCCTTGCCGAGATCGACGCTCGCGGTGCCGGCGAGGTCGCTCTCGCTGAGGCGGAGTGCCAGCGCGCTCAGGCGATAGCTCGTGCCGTCCTGGGCCAGCTTGGTGTCGAAAGACCAGGGCCCGAGCGCCGGCAGCTCGGCACCGGCGAAGGGCGAGAGGTCGGCGAGCGAGCGGCCCTCGCCGCTCACCTCGAAGCGCAGGCCGCTGCCGGCCCGAGGCTGCGCGATCTCGCCCTGCAGGCTCAGCTCGCTGGCACCGCTGCGCACTACCAGCGCCAGTGGGAAGGGTCCCGAGCCGACCGAGAGCCGGCCGATCGAGCCGAGCGTGCCGTTGGCCTCGAACGGACTGCCGTTGTAGCGCCCGACGAGCGCCAGCGAGACCGGGCTGGAGGAGTCGGCGGCGGCGAGGTCGAGCCGCTCGACCTCCAGCGTCAGCGGATCGCCGTCGCCGCGAAAGACCAGCCGGCCGCCGCGCAGGGTCACCTGTTCGAAAG
>JBOHKJ010000110.1:0-12909 GCA_050728975.1 Kiloniellales bacterium
GTACCCGAGCGCGCTGTGGGTCGAGGAATGGCACCGGCAGCAGCAGTAGCGATTGCGAGCGCCAGTTTCTCCCTCCCACCCTGGCCCTCCCCCTCCAGGCGGGAGGAAAGAAAACGCAACGCCGGCCTCTCGACTCTCTCCACTCGTCAATCGGGAGGCCGCGGCTCTGCAGCGGCGGATGCCCGTTCCACACCCCCCACCCTGGCCCTCCCCCTTAAAGGGCGAGGGAACGCCGCGGCAAGACCTTGCAATTCACCCTCCCCCTCGATAGGCGAGGGGGCATCCACCGAAGCGCTTGGCGCGAAGGTGGATGGGGCGGGGGTGCGGCTCGAAGCTCGAGCGACGACGAGCGAGCCTGCGGCGTGACGCGCTACTTGATTCAGCGCCTGGTCGAGTCGGCGCTGGTGCTCGCTCTCATGTCGTTCGTGGTCTACGGCCTGATCGGGCTGATGCCGGGCGATCCGATCGACCTCATGATCTCCTCCAACCCCAACTTCACCAGCGCCGACGCCGAGCGCCTGCGCGCGGTCTACGGGCTCGACCGGCCGCTGATGGAGCGCTACGTCGCCTGGGCGGAGGCGGCGCTGTCGGGCGACCTCGGCTACTCGCGCGGCTTCTCCAAGCCGGTGCTGGAGGTGCTGCTGCCGCGGCTCGTCAATACCGTCACGCTGATGGGCTTGAGCTTCGCCCTCGCGCTGGCGGTCGCCGTGCCGGCGGCGCTTTGGGCCGCCAGCCGTCCCAAGGGCGTCGCCGATACGACGATCAATCTCGTCGCCTTCGCCGGCATCTCGCTGCCGCCTTTCTGGCTGGCGATCCTGCTGATCATCCTCTTTGCGGTGATCCTCGGCTGGCTGCCGGCCGGCGGGATGGCGGACAGCGCCGCCGGCGCGCTGGAACGGCTGCGCTACCTGACACTGCCGGTGCTGGCGCTGACGCTGGCCACGGTCGGCGGCCTGATCCGCTTCCTGCGCGCTTCGACCATCGAGGCCTTGCGCCAGGACTACGTCCGCACCGCGCGCGCAAAGGGTCTCTCGCCGCCGCAGGTGCTGCGGCGTCACGCGCTGCGCAACGCGATGATCCCCTTCGTCACCATCGTCGCGCTCAACTTCGGCGCGCTGTTCTCCGGCGCCCTGATCACCGAGACGGTGTTCGGCTTCCTCGGCATGGGAAAGACGATCTACGACGCCATCCTCGGCAACGATTACAACCTGGCGCTCGCCGGCCTGCTGCTGGCGACCGCCACCACGCTGGTCGCGAACCTGTTGGCCGATCTCGGCTATGCCTGGCTCGACCCGCGCATCTCTTACGAGTAGCGCGATGAGCGACGGCCTGCTCGCCAGCGAAGCCGACCGCGCCGCCTATGCCGGCGCGCGGCCCGGCCTGTGGCGCCGTCTGCTGCGGCAGCCGGCGGCGATGGCGAGCCTCGCGGTGCTGATCCTGCTGGCGCTGACGGCCGCAGCCGCGCCGTTGCTGGAGCAGTGGCTCGGCCTCGACGCCGAGGCGGTCGACCTCTTCGCGATCAAGCAACCGTCCTCGAACGAGCATCCGCTCGGCACCGACGAGCTGGGCCGCGACCTGCTGCTGCGCCTGCTCTATGGCGGCCAGGTGTCGTTGCTGGTCGGCCTGCTGGCGGCGCTCTCGGCGGCGATCATCGGGACCGCCATCGGCCTCGTTTCCGGCTACTTCGGCGGCACGCTCGACGCCTTCCTGATGCGTCTCGCCGACTCCGTCATCGCCTTGCCGGTGCTGCCGCTGCTGATCGTGCTGGCGGCGATCGATCCCGCCAAGCTCGGGCTACCGGCCGCCGTCATCCAGTCGGGCGGCGCCGATCTCGCGCGGATCGTCGTCCTGGTGACACTGGTCGGCTGGACCACGGTGGCACGCCTGGTGCGCGGCGCCACGCTATCGGTCAAGGCGCGCGACTACGTGCGCGCCGCCCACGCGCTCGGCGCCGGTCCGCTCGCGGTGATGGTCCGTCACATCCTGCCGAACGTCGCCTCGCCGATCCTGGTCGCCACCACGCTGTCGGTCGGCAACGTGATCCTGCTGGAATCGGTCCTGAGCTTCCTCGGCCTCGGCATCGCGCCGCCGACCCCCTCGTGGGGCAATATGCTGACCAACGCCCAGGAGCTGATCTGGGATGCGCCGGCGCTGGCGATCTATCCCGGACTCCTGATCTTCGTCACCGTGATCGCCTTCAACTTCCTCGGCGACGGCCTGGAGCAGGCGCTGGACCCGCGCAGCGGCACAGATTGACGCTCATGGAGTAGCGAGAGCGAACATGACGATTCACAGGCGTAGTATTGTTGCCATTGAGACTGTCTTTGCCTGCTGGGCACTGACGATCCGGCCCGCATCCGCAGAGGTGATGGACAAAGAGCCGACACTTACAGAGCTGTGGGGACTCTGCGCAGCTTTCAGCCTGGTTTCGTGGGCGCTGTCTCGCTGGCGCGGTTGGGCGGCGCTATTGGTCTGGCCGTTGTCGACCTTGTTCGCTTACGCCCTCTTGAGTGAACTGCTCAACCCGATAATCTGGTCTAGCGTCGTCGCAGAGGCCGGCCCTCCATACGTATTGCAGGCTTTCGGCGTTGCAGCACTGCTGGTCGCAGGGCCGCCAACATTCATGTATTTCGGCCGGCGCAAGCGCACGGCCACATGAACGCCCAGGCTGCCGATCGTATAGAGGGCGAGCATGTCCGGCCCGCCTCCGCTATTCGCCTGCAGCGGACCGCTGTCTAAGGCCGCGTGAGCTCGTCAGTGCGCCATCAGCAGCGGCACCGTCATTTCGGCCATCATCTGGCGGGTGACGCCGCCCAGTATCAGCTCGCGCAGCCGCGAATGGGCGTAGCAGCCCATCACAAGCAGATCGCTGCTGAGATCGCTTATCCGCGACAGGATCATGTCGGCGACGGTGAGGTTGCCTCGCGTGAGGTTCTGCACCTCGACCTTGACGCCGTGACGGGCGAGATAGAGCGCGATGTCGGCGCCCGGCTGCTCGCCGTGGGCGCCCTTGCCGGCCCGCCTAGTAACGGTCACCAGAGTGGTCTGCTTGGCCTTGGTCAGCAACGGCAGAGCGTCGGAGACGGCCCGCGCCGCCTCGCGCCCGCCGTCCCAGGCGATCAGCGGCCGCGTGCCCAGCGTCTTTCCGGCACCCACATAGGGCACCACCAGCGCCGGCCGGCCACAGGTCATGATCACCTCTTCGGTCAGGTTGGCCACCGACCTCGCCGTTTCGGGCTCGCGCTGGCCGAGCACGATCAGATCGGCGTAACGGGCGTGGAGCGAGAGAATCTCGAGGGGGTCGCCGGCATTGGCGTCCTCGTAACGCCATTCGGCGGCTAGGCCGGCCTTGCCGGTCGCGCTTTCGAAACGCGCCTTGGCCGCCGCCACGCCTTTCTGCTCGTCGGCGCGGCGCTGCTCCAGGACCTCGCGCGGAATCTGCGCCTCGTAGTATCCCTGGAAGCTGAACGGCCAGCCCAGATAGAGGCCGGTCAGGTGCGCTTCCTGATCCTGGGCCAACGCGATCGCGGCCTCCAGGCGTTTCGCGCTCGCCTTTCGATCGTCGAGATGAACCAACAGGTTACGGTAGGTCATGGAGTCCCTCCTTTAACGGGGCCTGGGCGCCGACGGCGTCCCGGCCGGGTCGTCTGTCCGTGGCGCTTCCGCCTATCAGACATGGGGACTTCGGGCCGGCTTTGACCTGCATCAAAGACATGGCAGTTGCTTGGCAGGAGCCCTTGGCGAAGGCGGGGCTGCCGGCCTAATGTGGCGCCGGCCAACGCGCCCCGACTTTAATCCCTGTCGACTTACCCGGAGAATCGTCCGATGAGCCTGCGGCCCAATTCGGCGGCCAGCCGTGACATCGCCTCCCAGCTCCACCCCTACACCAACGCCCGCAAGCAGGAAGCCGAGGGACCGCTGGTGATCGGCCGGGGGAAGGGCATCTACGTCTATGACGAGGACGAGCGCGAATACATCGACTCGCTTGCCGGTCTGTGGTCGAACGCGCTCGGCGCCGGCGAGGAGCGGCTGATCGAGGCGGCGACGCGCCAGCTGCGACGCCTGCCCTACTACCACAACTTCGCCCAGCGCGCGGCGCTGCCGACCGTCGATCTCGCCGAGAAGCTGATCGAGATGGCGCCGGTGAAGATGTCGAAGGCCTTCTTCGCCAACAGCGGCTCGGAAGCCAACGACACCGTGATCAAGCTGGTCTGGTATCGCAGCAACGCGATGGGCCAGCCACAGAAGAAGAAGATCGTCAGCCGCCAGCGCGCCTATCACGGCGTCACCGTCGCCGCGGCAAGCCTGACCGGATTGCCGGCCAATCATCGCGACTTCGACTTGCCGATCGCCAACATCCTCCACACCTCCTGCCCGCATCACTACCGCAACGCCGAGGCGGGCGAGAGCGAGGAGGATTTCGCAACCCGCTGCGCCGCCGAGCTCGAAGCGCTGATCCTGAAGGAAGGTCCCGAGACCGTCGCCGCCTTTATCGGCGAGCCGGTGATGGGCGCCGGCGGCGTTATCGTGCCGCCGCGGAGCTATTGGCAGAAGATCCAGGCGGTGCTGAAAAAGTACGACGTGCTGCTGATCGCCGACGAGGTGATCTGCGGCTTCGGGCGCACCGGCAGCCTGTTCGGCTGCCAGACCTACGGTATCGAGCCGGACATCATCGCCGTCGCCAAGGCGCTGTCGTCCTCCTATCTGCCGATCTCTGCGGTGTTGATCAACGACCGGGTCTACCAGCCGATCGCCGACAACTCGGCCAAGATCGGCACCTTCGGCCACGGCTACACCTACGGCGGGCATCCGGTTGCCGCCGCGGTGGCGCTGGAGACGCTGAAGATCTACCAGGAGCGCGACATCGTCGCCCAGGTGCGCAAGGTGGCGCCGAAGCTGCAGGACGGCCTGAGACGCCTCGCCGGCAATCCGCTGGTGGGCGAGGTTCGCGGGGTCGGTCTCATCGCCGCCGTCGAGCTGGTGGCCGACAAGCGCAGCAAGGCGCCCTTCGAGCCGCTCGGCCGCACTGGCAACTATCTGGCGGCCCGTGCCCAGGCCCACGGCCTGCTGATCCGGGCGATGGGCGACACCCTGCCCTTCTCGCCGCCCCTGGTGATCGCCGAAGCCGAGATCGAGGAGCTGCTGAAGCGCTTCGGCAAGGCGCTCGACGAAACCGCGAGCTGGGCGCGCCAGGAGGGCCTGATCGCCGCCTAACCCGTGATCGGCCTAACTCCTGGACTGGACTGTGAAATCCGGCCGTTTCGCCTTCGGTTGCTGGCGGATTAGTGGCATCCTCGCCGATGTTGTTGTCTTCAGGGTTTGCCGCTCGCAGGCCGAGGCTGGGCAGCGGACGGAGAGGGGCTGACGGATGAACTACGAAGGCTACTTCGCCGAGGCGATCGCGGGCCTCCAGGCCGAAGGGCGCTACCGCATCTTCGCCGATCTCGAGCGCGACGCCGGGCGGTTTCCGGCGGCGCGGCGCCACGGCCCCGACGGGGTCGAGCCGGTCACCGTGTGGTGCTCCAACGACTATCTCGGCATGGGCCAGCACCCGAAGGTGCTCGACGCCATGCAGGAGGCGATCCGGCGCTGCGGCGCCGGGGCCGGCGGGACCCGCAACATCGCCGGCACCAGCCACTATCACGTGATGCTGGAGCGCGAGCTGGCCGACCTGCACCGCAAGGAAGCGGCGCTGCTGTTCACCTCCGGCTACGTCTCCAACTGGGCGACGCTAACGACGCTGGCGGCCAGGCTGCCGAACTGCGTGGTCTTCTCCGACGAGGCCAATCACGCCTCGATGATCGAAGGCATCCGTCACAGCCGCGCCGAGAAAGTCATCTTCGCCCACAACGATCCCGAGGACCTGGCGCGCAAGCTGGCCGCGGTCGAGCCGGGCCGCGCCAAGCTGGTGGCCTTCGAATCGGTCTACTCGATGGACGGCGACATCGCGCCGGTCGGCGCGCTCTGCGATGCCGCCGAGGCCCACGGCGCCATGACCTATCTCGACGAGGTCCATGCGGTCGGCCTCTACGGAAAGCACGGCGCCGGCATCGCCGAGCGCGACGGCGCGATGGATCGCCTGACCGCGATCGAGGGCACGCTCGGCAAGGCCTTCGGCGTGCTGGGCGGCTACATCGCCGGCTCGGCCGCGCTCTGCGACTTCGTGCGCTCGTTTGCCTCGGGCTTCATCTTCACCACCGCGCTGCCGCCGGCGGTTGCCGCCGGCGCCTTGGCTTCGGTGAGGCACCTGAAGGAAAGCCAGGTCGAGCGCATCCGCCATCAGGAGCGCGCCCAAACTTTGAAGCGCCGCCTCGCCGAGGCCGGCCTGCCGGTCATGGCGAGCGAGAGCCACATCGTGCCGCTGCTGGTGGGCGACGCCCGCCTCTGCCGCAAGGTGACCGACCGCCTGCTCGCCGGCTACGGGATCTACGTGCAGCCGATCAACTATCCGACCGTGCCGCGCGGCACCGAGCGGCTGCGCCTCACGCCCACGCCCTACCACAGCGACCGCGACATGGACCGCCTGGTGGACGCGCTGTCGGAGATCTGGAGCGAGCTGGAGCTCAGACGCGCTGCCTAGCTGCGGACCCGCAGAAACGGCTACGACTCCCAATTTCCCACCGTATTGCACAGAGCGGATCGTAATCGGCTGCTCGCCCCGGGGCCGATTCCATCCGACCCCGATCTGCTCTAGCATGGGGCCAAGCGAACCGGCGGCCCCCTTGGGACAAGCGGCCGGGCGACAGGGAAAGAACAGGCGGCGAATGGCCGAGGTCTCGGACAGCCAAGTCGAGTTCCGGAACGTCCAGAAGAGCTATGACGGCGAAACGCTGGTGGTCCAGGACCTCGATCTCGAGGTCCGGCGCGGCGAATTCCTGACCCTGCTGGGGCCCTCGGGTTCCGGCAAGACCACGACGCTGATGCTGCTGGCCGGCTTCGAGATGCCGACCCGCGGCGCCATTCTGCTCGACGGGCGGGACGTCGGCGGCCTGCCGCCCCACAGGCGGGGCCTCGGCCTGGTGTTCCAGAACTACGCGCTCTTCCCGCACATGACGGTGGCGGAGAACCTGGCCTTCCCGCTCAAGGTGCGCCGCCTGCCGACGGCAGAGGTCGAGTCCAAGGTGAAGCGCGCGCTGGAGATGGTGAAGCTCGGCGGCTTCGGCGCGCGCCGCCCGGCGCAGCTCTCCGGCGGCCAGCAGCAGCGCGTGGCGCTCGCGCGCGCGCTGGTCTTCGAGCCCAAGCTGGTGCTGATGGACGAGCCGCTCGGCGCGCTCGACAAGCAGCTGCGCGAGCACATGCAGCTCGAAATCAAGCACCTGCACCAGCAGCTCGGCGTCACCGTGGTCTACGTTACCCATGACCAGGGCGAGGCGCTCACCATGTCCGACCGCATCGCGATCTTCGACGACGGCGCGATCCAGCAGCTCGGCACGCCGCATGAGATCTACGAGAGCCCGGCGACCGCCTTCGTCGCCCAGTTCATCGGCGAGAACAACCGCATCGCAGGACGCGTCAGCGCCGCCAACGGCCTGCTCGCCGACGTCGAGGTGGCGGGCTGCGGAACGGTCAAGGCGACGCTCGGCTGCAAGACCGAGGTCGGCAACCGCACGCTGGTCTCGCTGCGCCCGGAACGGGTCACGATCGATGGAGCGGGCCACGCGGGCGACAACCGCTTTCCCGCACGCGTCGAGGAAGTCATCTATCTCGGCGATCACGTGCGCCTCAGAGTCAACGCGCTCGGCCGCGACGATTTTGTCGTCAAGCTGCCAGCCGCGCGACGCGATTTCCTGCCCGATCCGGGCGACTCCATAACTGTCGCCTGGCGGGCCGAAGACTGCCGCGCGCTCGACCTCGGA
Organism: Kiloniellales bacterium; assembly: GCA_050728975.1. Classification (GTDB taxonomy): domain Bacteria; phylum Pseudomonadota; class Alphaproteobacteria; order Kiloniellales; family JBOHKJ01; genus JBOHKJ01. Next base: position 7,857 of record JBOHKJ010000110.1, read on the forward strand.
GAGGAGCGAAGCGCGCACTGATGTGTCCGGCTGGCGCTGGCAGGAATGCCGGCCGGAACGGTTCGAGAAGCAAAACAAGGGAGACGCAAGATGAGGAGAAGACTGGTAACGAGATCGCTGGCAGCGGCCACTGCGCTCGCCGCCTTCGGGCTTGCGCTGTCGGCGGCGGCGGAGCGTCCGCTCACCGTGGTGTCCTGGGGCGGCGCCTACCAGGACGCGCAGAAGAAGGTCTACTTCGAGCCCTTCAGGGCAGCCACTGGCAGCCAGATGATCGACGAGAGCTGGGACGGCGGTATCGGCACGATCCGCGCCAAGGTCGAGGGCGGCACCGATTCCGGCTGGGACGTGGTCCAGGTCGAAAGCGAAGAGCTGGCGGTCGGCTGCGACGAAGGACTATATCTGCCGATCGACTGGTCGAAGGTCGGCGGCAAGGATGCCTATATCGAGAGCGCGATCAGCGACTGCGGCGTCGGCGCCATCGTCTGGAACTTCGTGCTCGCCTACGACCGCGACAAGCTGAGCGAGGGGCCGGCCGGCTGGGCCGACTTCTTCGACACCGCGAAGTTTCCCGGCAAGCGTGCGCTGCGCCAGGGACCGAAGGGCAATCTCGAGATCGCCCTGATGGCCGACGGCGTGCCGCCCCAGGAAGTCTACGAAGTGCTGGCGACGGACGAGGGCGTCGATCGCGCCTTCGACAAGCTCGCCACCATCAAGAACGACCTCATCTGGTGGAAGGCGGGCGCCCAGGCGCCGCAGCTTCTCGCATCGGGCGAGGTGGTGCTGACCTCGGCCTACAACGGCCGCATCGATGCCGCCAACATGAACGACCGGCGCAACTTCGGCATCCAGTGGAACGGCAGCCTCTTCACCCTCGATTCCTGGGTGATTTTGAAGACCTCGCCGAACGTCGAGGCGGCCTACCAGTTCCTCGACTTCGCCGGCAAGCCGGAGAACCAGGCCAAGCTGCCCGAGGCGATCGCCTACGGCGTCACCAACAAGGAGGCGACCAAGATGATCGACCCCAAGCGGCTGATGGACCTGCCGACCGCGCCGGACAACATGGAGGCCGCGATCCATATCTCCGACGCCTTCTGGATCGAAAACATCGACCGCCTGAACGAACGCTTCAACAACTGGGCGGCGACCAACTGATATCAGACGGCGCCTTCCCCGCGAGCAAACGGGGAAGGCGCCGCTCCTTTCGCGTCACGCGCGCCATGAGCCTTGCCGCCAGCCTTCCCGAGCTCGACCGGGGCCTGTTGAAACGCGACCTGCACCGGGCCGAGCGCCTGCGGCGCTGGAAGGCGATCGCGCTGGTGGCGCCGCTGTTCCTGTTCGTCGTCTTTACTTTCATCGTGCCGATCGCCGACATGCTGCGGCGAAGCGTCTACGACAGCGAGCTTGCCGCCGCCTGGCCGCAGGCCGCCGTGGCGCTCCGCCAATGGGACGGCGGCGGCGTGCCGGACGAAGCGCTCTTCGCCGCAGTGGCGGCGGACATGAAGAGCTCCTACGAGGCGCGCACGCTGGCCAGCGTGGCGCGCCGCATCAACTACGCCCTCAGGAACGGCCGTAGCCTCGTCATGTCGACCGGGCGCAGCGTCGCCGGCCTGGAGCAGGCGCCCGAGTCCTGGAAGGCGGCATTTCTCGAAAGCGACCCTGCCTGGGGCAAGGCCGAAACCTGGGCGGTGGTCCAGCGGGCGGCCGGGCCTTACAGCGATTTCTTCCTGCTGTCCGCGCTCGACCTGCAACACGACTCCGAAGGCGACATCGTCGCCGCGCCGAGCGAGCAGTCGATCTATCTACGGGTGCTGGGCCGCACCTTCTGGATCTCGACGCTGGTGACCGCACTCTGCCTGCTGTTCGGCTTTCCGGTCGCCTATCTCATCGCTCATTCGCCGCCGCGCCGCAGCAACCTGCTGATGATTCTGGTGCTGCTGCCGTTCTGGACCTCGCTGCTGGTACGCTCGGCGGCCTGGATCGTGCTGCTGCAGGACCAGGGGATCGTGAACGACCTGCTGCGCTTCTTCGGATTCACCGACGAGCCGATCCGCATGATCTTCAATCGCACCGGCGTCGTGGTCGCCATGGTGCATGTGCTGCTGCCGTTCATGATCCTGCCGATGGTCGCCACCATGAAGACCATCCCGCCCTCCTACATGCGCGCCGCGCTCTCGCTCGGCGCACCGCCGGCGGTCGCCTTCCTGAAGGTCTACCTGCCGCAGACCTTGCCCGGCGTCTCGGCCGGCACTTTGCTGGTCTTCATCATGGCGCTCGGCTACTACGTGACGCCGGCTCTGGTCGGCGGCGCCAACGACCAGATGCTGGCCTATTTCATCGCCTTCTACACCACCTCCAGCGTCAACTGGGGCCTCGCCGCCGCGCTCGGCGTGCTGCTGCTGACCGTGACCGGCGTGCTCTACGCGGTCTACAGCCGGCTGGTCGGCATGGGCAAAGTGAGCCTGGCCTAGGAGCGCCGGACAATGAGACAGGGCACAGCGCGCACCCCCGTCGAGATCGGCGCCCGTCTGCTGCTGATCCTGGTCTCGACCGGCGTCTTTGTGTTCCTGGTCGCGCCGGCGCTGGCGATCCTGCCGCTCTCGGTGAACGACTCCCACTTCCTCACCTATCCGCTGCGCGGGCTGACGCTGACCTGGTACGAGCAGGTCTTCGCCAGCCGCAAGTGGCAGCTGGCGATCCAGAACTCCTTCCTGATCGGGCTGCCGGCGACCTTCATCGCCACATTGCTGGGAGGCCTTGCCGCCATCGGCCTCTCGCTCGCCGACTTTCGCGGCAAGGGCCTGGTGACCGGATTGCTGCTGTCGCCGCTGGTGGTGCCGATCGTGATCGTCGCGGTCGGGCTCTATTTCTTCTTCGCCCCGCTCGGACTGACCCAGAGCTATAGCGGCCTGATCATGGCCCACGCGGTGCTGGGCGCGCCCTTCGTGGTGGTCGCGGTCTCGGCCGCGCTCGCCTCCTTCGATCACAACCTGCTGCGCGCCGGCGCCAGTCTCGGCGCCGATCCGGCGACCGTGCTGTTCCGCATCATGCTGCCGATCATCGCCCCCGGCGTTGCGGCGGGCGCGCTGTTCGCCTTCGCCACCTCCTTCGACGAGGTGGTGGTGGTTATGTTGCTCTCGGTCCCGCATCAGCGCACCATCCCGCGCGAGATGTTCTCCGGCATCCGCGACGGCATCAAGCCGGAGATCGCCGCGGTCGCCACCATCATGACCGCGGTTTCGGTGTTCCTGCTGCTCGCCTTCGAGTGGCTGCGGGCCCGCAGCGCACGGCTCAAGGGGCAGCCGCGCGGCTGAACGGCCTGCCGGCGCGGCTCCGGGGCCGCCCATGGACAAGCCGCCTGAAAGCGGGTAGCTTGTTGCGAACGATTCTCAATTGGGACCCGGCGGCACCAAAGGAGTAAAGAGGTCCGGCCATGTACCGCGACAACTCTCTCATCCCCAGCGAGGCGCTGCGCCTGCTGGCGCTCGGCCTGCTGGCCCAGAGCCCGCGCCGCTATGGCGCGCTGGTCGCCGAGGTCCGCGACTTCGTCGGCCATGTGGTGGGACCCTCGCTCGACCTGCTGGGGGCGCCGCTCGAGGTGCTGAAGGTCGAGGGGCTGGTGGCGCCGCTTGCGAGCGCCGCGGCCGAAAGCGCGACGGAGAATGAGGACGCGCAGGATCCGCCGCTCGCGGTCACCGAGACCGGCCTTGCAGAGGCGCGGCGCCTGCTGCTCGCCAACGTCCGGCCACCGGCCAACGAGATCAACAAGCTGATCGTCGCGGTCAAGATCCGCTTCCTGCATCTCCTCCCGATCGAGGAGCAGCGCATGCAGGCCGACATGCTGGCCGAGAGCTGCCAGCGCGAAGCGCTACGCCTTACCGAGCTGCGCGGGCGGCTCGGCAACGACGACGCGACCTTCCTCGCCTGGCTCGACCGCGAGATCGCCGCGGCGAAAGACCGCCTCGCCTGGTTCCGCGCGCTGGACGAGAAGCTGGGCTGAGGCAGCCGCGGCGCTACGCTTTCCTTCGCAACGTCATGGTGCCGCTGAGGCCGAGCCGCAGTCCCAGCTCGGCGCCGCGTTGCGTGACGTCCTCCGGGGACAGAGGCGCCCCGGCGCGACGGTAGGCGAAATCGACGCCCGGGCCGCGGCCGGCCAGGAGCTCGCGGATCGTGTCGTGGCCCTGGTCGCTTCCCGAGGCGACGACCTGCCGGATGGTCTGGCCGCCGATCACGAAGGGCGCCACCTCGAGAAGAAAAAGCGGTCTGCCCTTGGCGCTCTTGCCGACCGCCTCGATGCGGCCTTTCAACGTGCCCTGGCCGTCCGGCGATTGGGCCTTCCATGGCTCGGCGATCGAGAGCTCGATGGCGCGGCCGACGAGGCCCCGCACACGAGCCCGCGACCGAAGCCGCGCCAGCCAGGCGCCAAATCCAGCCACCGTCCCGCCCTCCGCATGACGCTCCGCCCTTTTCGCATTGGCGGCGTCCCGGCGTCCACGGGTAAGCTAGCGCCGCTACGTGAGAAAGGGTGGCGTGGTGCGCATCGTCGAGGTTCGCGAAAAGGCGGTTCCCATCGCCTCCAGGATCGCCAACGCCTATATCGACTTCTCCAACATGACCTGCTCGGTGGTGGCGGTCGTCACCGACGCGATCCGCAACGGACGAGCGGTCGTCGGCTTCGGCTTCAACTCCAACGGCCGCTACGGCGCCGGTGCGTTACTGCGCGAGCGCTTCGTGCCGCGCCTGCTGGAAGCCGCTCCCGAGAGCCTGCTCGACCGCGAGCGCAACACGCTCGACCCCTTCGCGATCTGGAGCTGCGTGATGAGCAACGAGAAGCCGGGCGGTCACGGCGAGCGCTCGGTGGCGGTCGGCACGCTCGACATGGCGGTCTGGGACACCGTCGCCAAGATCGAGGGCAAGCCGCTCTATCGCCTGCTGGCCGAGCGCTACCGGGGCGGGGTCGCCGACGAGCGCGTCTTCGTCTACGCCGCCGGCGGCTACTACCAGCCGGGCACGGGTCTGCCAGGGCTCCAGGACGAGAGGCGCCACTATCTCGCCC
>JBOHKJ010000111.1:0-14563 GCA_050728975.1 Kiloniellales bacterium
GGGCACGGTGGCGGTGGTGGCGCACGGCGGGAGCGCGACTTCGCTTCGGCGGCCGGCAGCCGGACGATCGACGCCCGCCTTGCCGACGAGGCCCTGAACCGCCTCGACGTCGACGCCCGCGGGCTCGACGCGATGGACCGCCGCTATCTGGCGATGATCGCCGAGAAGCACGGTGGCGGGCCGGTCGGCGTCGAGACTCTGGCGGCCGCGCTCTCGGAGCAGCGCGACGTTCTGGAGGAAGTGATCGAGCCCTTCCTGATCCAGCAGGGCCTGATGGCGCGCACCGGCCGCGGCCGCATGCTGACGCTGCCGGGCTACGGCTATCTCGGCCTCCAGGCGCCCAAGAGCGCCGCGCAGATGGAGCTGCTGGCGGCGACCTCGGAGGAGGGGCCGTGAGTGCCTTGTCGGGTCGCATCGAAGGCGAGATCCATGTGCTTCCGCTGCGTGTCTACTACGAGGACACCGACGCGGGCGGGGCGGTCTACCACTCGAACTATCTGAAATACGCCGAGCGGGCGCGTAGCGAGATGCTGCGACTGGTCGGGATCGAGCAGACCGCGTTGCGCGAGCGCTCGGGCCTCATCTTCGCGGTGAGTACGCTCACCATCGCCTTCAAGCGGCCGGCTCGCTTCGACGATCTGCTCGAGGTGCGCTCGCGGCTCTCTGCGCTGGCCGGCGCCTCGGTCACCGCCGAGCAACGAATTCTGCGCGCGGCGGAAGAATTGGCGCAGCTGGTGGTCAGGGTAGCGCTGGTGACGGCGGACGGCCGTCCGGCGCGCCTGCCGCGGGATCTGCGCCAAGCGTTGAAGCCCTACCTGGCTGCGGCCTGACGGGGACGAGAGGGGAAACGAAAGACCTATGGAAAATCAAGCTGTCGAGGCCCTGGGGTTGGGAGGTTCGGTCGCTCACGATCTGACCGTCTGGGGCCTGTTTCTACAAGCCGACATCGTCGTCAAAACGGTGATGATCCTGCTCCTGCTGGCCTCTTTCTGGACCTGGGCGATCATCTTCGAGAAAGTCCTGCGGTTGCGTCGCCTCAAGGCTCTTGCCGAGCAGTTCGAGGAGTCTTTCTGGTCCGGCGGCTCGCTGGAGGATCTCTACGACCGCATCGACGGCCGGCCGGGCGATCCGCTCGCCTCGATCTTCGTTTCGGCGATGCGCGAGTGGCGGCGTACCGCGGCACGCGGCGGCGCCCCGAACGAGCATTCGCGCGACACGCTGCTGCAGCGCATCGAGCGGGTGATGGATATATCGCTCGGGCGCGAGATGGAGCGCCTGGAGCGGCAGATGATCTTTCTCGCCTCGGTCGGCTCGTCGGCGCCCTTCATCGGTCTGTTCGGCACGGTCTGGGGCATCATGAACGCCTTCACCTCGATCGCCGCCTCGAAGAACACCTCGCTTGCGGTGGTTGCTCCAGGCATCGCCGAGGCGCTCTTTGCCACGGCATTGGGCCTGGTGGCCGCAATCCCGGCGGTGATCGGCTACAACAAAATCTCGACCGACCTCGGTCGCTACGCTCAGCGGCTGGAATCGTTCTCCGGCGAGTTCAGCGCGATCATATCGCGTCAGCTCGAAGAACGGGAGTAGACCCATGGCAGGCGCTTTCGCTCAGAAGCAGGGAGTTCGCGGCCGCCGCGCCGCCTACCGGCCGCTCAGCGACATAAACGTGACTCCGGTGGTCGACGTCATGCTGGTGCTGCTGATCGTCTTCATGGTGACGGCACCGCTGCTCACCGTCGGCGTACCGGTGGATCTGCCGGAGACCCAGGCCAAGTCGATCGCCGATCCCGATGAGCCGCTGGTCGTCTCCATCGATTCGGAAGGCCGAATCTTCATCCAGGAAACCGAGGTCGAAATCGGGAATCTGGTGCCCCGTCTGCAGGCTATCACCTCCAACAAGCCGGATACGCGCATCTACGTGCGCGGCGACCGCAACATCAACTACGGTCGCATCATGGAAGTGATGGGAAGCGTCAACACCGCCGGCTTCAATCGCGTGGCGCTGATCGCCGAGCTGCCGCGCCCCGGATCGGACAAAGATTCCGCCGAGCCTGGCGCGGCGAAGCAGAACTAGGAGCGCCGGAGCCACCGGCCCGCAATGCGCGACGGCATCCTCCTCTCCACCCTGTTCCACGTCATGGTCCTGCTGGCGGCGATCTTCGGCCTACCGGCCTTAGTCGAGCCGCGGGTCTTCGAGGAGGCCGTGCCGGTCGAACTGGTGGTGTTGGAGGAGGAGGCGCCCGAGCCCAAGCCCGAGCCGCCCAAGGCCGAGGAGCCCGATCCCAAGCCCGAGCCGCCCAAGCAGGAAGCCAAGCCACAGCCCGAGCCGCCGCGGCCGGAGCCGCCCGAGCCCGAAGTCAAGGCCGAGCCGCCGGCCCCGGAGCCGCCGCCGCCGCCCAAGGTGGAGAAGCCCGAGCCGGTACCGGCGCCGGAGGCCAAGGTCGAGCCTGAACCCGAGCCCGAACCCGAACCGGAGCCGGCGCCACCGGTGCCCACGCCCAAGCCGCAGGTGAAGAAACCCGAACCGCCCAAGAAGGACGAGCCGAAGCCCGACAGCAATCGGCTGGCATCGATTCTCAAGAACGTCGACCAGCTGCGGAAGGATCAGCCGCCGCCGAGCGAGACGACGGCCAAGGCACCCGAACCGGCGCCGCAACAGCAGGTGGCGAGCGCGATGGAGCGCAGTGCGCTCGAACGCGCATTGCGCGAGCAGATCCAGCGCTGCTGGCGGCTCGATCCGGGCGCAGTTCACGCCGAGGACCTGGTGGTGGAGCTTCGGGTCTTCCTCAATCCCGACGGCACCGCGCGCCTGATCGAGATCGTCGATGTCGAGCGGATGACCCGCGACGCCTATTTCAACAGCGCGGCGGAAAATGCGCGGCGTGCCGTGTTAACCTGCCAGCCCTTCAAGCTGGACCCGCACAAGTACGAAGTCTGGCGAGAGTTGATACTGCGCTTCGACCCGAGAGAAATGTTCGGAACATGAAGAGCGAGCCACGCATGCCCTTGAAGACGAAACTCCTGACGAGAATCCTGCTGTTGCTGGTCGGCTTGACCGCGCCCTTGCCGGCTTTCGCGCAGCTGACGGTCGACATCAACAGGGGCTTCGTCGAGCCGCTGCCTATTGCGGTCACCGACTTCGCCGGTGGCAGCGGCGAGGAGCAGCAGACCGGCCGCGATGTCGCCGGTGTAATTGCCGCAAATCTTCAGCGTAGCGGTCTCTTCCGCGCCATCGATCCCGGTGCTTTCATCCAGGACGCCACCTCTCTGGAGGCCGGTCCGCGCTTCGCCGACTGGCGTCTTATCAACGCCCAAGCCTTGGTTTCAGGCGCGACCGAGATGCAACCCGACGGCCGCCTGAAGGTGGAATTTCGGCTCTGGGACACCTTCGCCGAGACGCAGTTGACCGGCCTTGCCTACTTCACGGTACCGGCCAACTGGCGGCGCGTCGCGCACATCATCTCGGATGCGATCTACAAGCGGCTAACCGGTGAAGAGGGATACTTCGACACGCGCATCGTCTACATCGCGGAGAGCGGCCCGCAGAATCGACGGCAGAAGCGGCTTGCGATCATGGATCAGGACGGCGAGAACCATCGCTTCCTGACCGACGGCAACGCGCTGGTGCTGACCCCGCGCTTCTCGCCGACGACCCAGGAGATCACCTATCTCTCCTACGTCGGCGCAACGCCGCGAGTCTATCTCTACAATCTCAACACCGGCCAGCAGGAAGTGCTGGGCGACTTTCCCGGCATGACCTTCGCGCCGCGCTTCTCGCCCGACGGCAATCGGGTGATCATGTCGCTCGCCCGCCAGGGCAACAGCGAGGTCTACGACATGAATCTCAGCACCAGGCGGCTGACGCGGCTCACCAACCATCCGGCGATCGACACCTCGCCCTCCTACTCGCCCGACGCCCGCCAAGTGGTCTTCAACAGCGACCGCGGCGGCACACAGCAACTCTACGTCATGTCGAGCGATGGCAGCGGGGTCCACCGAATTTCCTTCAACCAGGGCCGCTACGCGACCCCGGTCTGGTCGCCGCGAGGCGACCTCATCGCCTTCACCCGGATCTTTCAGGGCAACTTCTATATCGGCGTCATGCGGCCGGACGGCGGCGGCGAGCGGATGCTGACCAAGGGTTATCTGGTCGAAGGCCCGACCTGGGCCCCCAACGGCCGGGTTCTGGCGTTTTACCGCCAGTCTCCGGCCGATACCCGGGGGAAGGTCGAGAGCAAGCTCTATTCGATCGACCTCACGGGCTTTAACGAGCGGGAAATCATAACGCCGTTAGATGGCTCCGATCCGGCGTGGTCCCCCTTGATTCCATAGGGGTTCGTCGCTATATATCTGGCCGCGCTCATCGGCCTGGGGGGCCGTTATTCCGGGGCTACAACAAACTTTGGTCGACTCAAAGTCGAATCCCCGGTGGAAGTCGACCTCTTCTCCTCGTCATTTCGAATTTCTCTTGAGAGGACCTGCCAATGCGATTCAAGTTCCTCGCCCTTGTCGCCGCCGCCGCTCTGCTCCTCGCGGGCTGCGAGTCCGCTTCACAGGGTGAAAGCTCGACTACCGGTACCGGCGCGACGTCCGGCACGACGTCTCCATCGACATCCGGCAGTTCAAACACAGGCGTATCCTCGGTTCCGGGCACCGGCCCCGGCTCGCAGGAGGACTTGACCGTCAAGGTCGGCGACCGCGTGTTCTTCGACTACGACCAAAGCGATCTCACCGGCGATGCCCGGGGGACGGTCGAAAGGCTGGCCGTCTGGCTCAACACCTATCCGGCGGTCACTCTCGTCGTCGAGGGTCACTGCGACGAGCGTGGCACGCGCGAATACAACCTGGCGCTCGGCGAGCGGCGTGCCAACTCGGTGCGTGACTATCTGATCGCGCTTGGCATAGACGGCAATCGTGTCTCGACCATCAGCTACGGCAAGGAACGTCCCGCCGTGCTCGGCTCGAACGAGCAGGCCTGGGCGCAGAATCGCCGCGGCGTTTTCGTCGTCAGCTGACGGCCAGGAACGGGGCCTCGAGCGAGCCGCAACCGGGCATTGGCTTGTCCGGTGGCGGCTCGCTCGCGCCTCTCGACGGCGGCGCGCCTGACCGCCCATGCCACATTTCTGACAAGAAAGTCGGCCAAATAGGCCGTTGGGCCCAGTCCGACCGCAGGCATTGCGGTAGCTTGCCCGCCTTTGGGTGCCGCGGCCGGCCGTAGCGGAGTCACAGCCATGATCGCGATTCTCCGCCCCCTTCCGCTCATTCCTCTGGCGCTCGCAGCGCCGCTGATTCTGTTGCTGTCGATCTCGGCGCCGGCGGCTTTCGCCCAGAGTACCCAGGTGCAGGGCCTGATCGACCGCGTCGATCGCTTGCAACGCGAGCTCAACACGCTCCAGCGCCAGGTCTATCGCGGCGAGCCGCCGCCGACCCCGCCGGCCGAGCTGTCCGCACCGTCGAACGGCGAGCTGGGGCAGGCTCCGGCCGCGCGCCTTGACGCCCGGCTGTCCCAGCTGGAATCGGCAATTCGCGACCTGACCGGCCGGGTCGAGGAGCTGGGTCACGAGAGCCGGACGACCAGCGCCAAGCTCGATCGGCTGGCCGCAGACGTCGAGCTGCGCTTCAGCCAGCTGGAAGGCGGCGCGCCGGCCACCACCAGCGCTTCACCTGCCCAGACCGGCGTACTGTCCGGTGTTGCAGCACCTGCCGCCACCTCCGCGCGGCCACCGACCGCCAGTCAGCCGGGCACCCTCGGCGCGATCGACCCCGCCGACCTCGAGACGCTGCGCAGACAGCAAGCAGCCGGAACCTTGCCGCGCGCTGCGGCGGGCCCCAGTGCGCCGCCCGCTCGGCCGGTAGCGCCGCCGCAAGCGGCGCAGCCCGCTCCCGCCGGACCTTCGCCGCAGGCCGTCGGTCCGCAAGCGGCGAACGCTGCCGGATACGCTTTGCCAGGCACTACACCGCAGGAGCAGTACAGCCATGCCTTCGGTCTGCTGCGCCAGGCCAATTACGGCGAAGCGGAGCTGGCGCTACGCGCCTTCATCGAGCAGCACCCGGACGACGAACTGACCGGCAACGCCATGTACTGGCTCGGCGAAACCTACTACGTGCGCGGCAACTACGAGCAGGCGGCGGTCGCTTTCGCCGACGCCTATCAGAAGTATCCCGATAATCTCAAGGCAGCCGACAATCTTCTGAAGCTCGGCATGTCGCTGGCCTCCCTCGGCAGCAACACCGATGCCTGCGGGACCTTCGCCGAATTGCTGAAGCGCTACCCCGATTCGGCGCCGGTAGTAGTCGATCGCGCCAAGCAGGAGCGTCAGCGCCTCGGCTGCAAGTAACGCGTCGTGGCCGCGCTCGAGGCAACTCCAGTCAAGACTGCAGAGTTCGCGCGGCTGATGTCGCCGCTCGGCCCCTTCGAAGCGCGACCGCGTCTTGCGGTCGCCGTCTCCGGCGGGCCCGACAGCCTTGCCCTGACATTGCTGCTCCATCGCTGGGTGAAGGCGCGTGGCGGGCGCGTGACGGCGCTCACCGTCGATCACGGCCTGCGGCGCGAGTCGGCCGCCGAGGCGCGCGCTGTCGGCGCTCTCCTGAACCGCCTCGGCATCCCTCGACGAATCCTGGTCTGGCACGGGGACAAGCCGCAGCGCGGCCTTCAGGAGGCGGCGCGGGCGGCGCGCTATCGCCTGCTCGCCGAGTGGTGCGGCGAGGCAGGCATCGTCGATCTTGCACTCGGCCACCAGCGCGAAGACCAAAGCGAGACCTTGCTGCTCCGCCTGGCGGGCGGCAGCGGGCCAGACGGGCTGGCGGCGATGCCGGCGCTGACGCGTCGCGGCAACATCCGCCTGCTGCGGCCGTTGCTTACGGTGCCGCGCACGCGGCTTCTGGCGACGCTCGCGGCGCGCAGGATCCGCTGGATCGAGGATCCGAGCAATCGCGATCCGCGCTTCGCCCGAGTCCGTCTGCGCCAGGCTCTGCCTGGCCTGAGGGCATCCGGCGGCACAGCGGCGGACTTGGCCGAGAGCGTGCGTCGCTTCGGCAGGTCACGGGCCGCCGGAGAAGCGGACCTGGCACGTCTGCTGGCCGAGGCGGTCGAGTTGAGGCCGGGCGGCTTCGCCCTGGTCGAGCGCGAGGCGCTGCTGGCCGCACCGTCGGAAATCGCCGAGCGCGCGCTGGGTCGCCTCTGCATGACGGTCGGCGGACGAGAGCATCCGCCGCGCAGCGAGCGGGTGCGGCTGCTGCTGGATCGGCTGCGCACCGCGCCGCGCGCCGCCACGACCCTGGGCGGCTGCCGGTTCCTGCCCTGGCACGGCCGATTGCTGGTGACGCGCGAAGCCCGTGCGCTACCCTCGCTGACGCTCCTCGCCGAACAGCGCCTGGTGTGGGACGGACGCTTCGAGGCCGGGCTCGAGCGTCGGCCGGCCGATGCCCGCGGAACGGTCTCCCTAGGGGCCCTTGGGAGCGCCGATCTGGCGGCCTTGAAGCGGGCGGTCGACGGTAGCCTGTGGGACTCGATCCCGGCTGCGGCGCGCGCGGTCCTGCCGGCACTCCGTGACCGGCGGGGCCTGCTGGCGGTCCCGGCGCTGAGCTTTTTCCGCAGTCGGGCCGTCGAAACGGCGCTATCGTGCCGGTTCTGGCCACCTCAGGGGCTGAGCCCCGACAGCTTTACAGTTGCTTAGGAGCGAAGACACATTATCTGTTAGTCACGGGTCACCGGCCGCCGTCGGTTGCCCAGGACGGCTGCCCGCATCGCCCCGCTCGGGCCCCGGACGGCAAGTAGGCTAGGGAAAGGTCGCCCGTGAATTTCAATCGCAATGCGCTGCTCTGGGTGGTGGTCATTCTGCTGCTCTTTGCGCTGTTCAACCTGTTCCAGGGCGGGACCCAGCGCGGGCCGCAGACGCAGCTCGATTTCTCGGAGTTCCTCGACCAGGTGGAAAACCACCAGGTCACAGAGGTCACAATCCAGGGCCAGCAGATCAGCGGCCAGCTGCGTGACGGACGCAGCTTCCAGACCTATGCGCCGCCGGAAGATCCAGGCCTTGTACAGCGTCTGCGCGAAAACGACGTGCGCTTCACCGCCGCGCCGGTCGAGGACGACAACCAGCTGTTCCAGATTCTCGTGTCCTGGTTCCCGATGCTGTTGCTGATCGGCGTCTGGATCTTCTTCATGCGCCAGATGCAGTCGGGTGGCGGCAAGGCCATGGGTTTCGGCAAGAGCCGGGCACGCCTGCTGACAGAGAAAGTGGGCCGCGTCACCTTCGAGGACGTAGCCGGAATCGACGAGGCCAAGCAGGAGCTGCAGGAAATCGTCGAGTTCCTGCGCGATCCGCAGAAGTTCCAGCGCCTTGGCGGCAAGATCCCCAAGGGCTGCCTTCTGGTCGGGCCGCCGGGAACCGGCAAGACCCTGCTGGCCCGCGCCATTGCCGGCGAGGCCAATGTGCCGTTCTTCACGATCTCGGGCTCGGACTTCGTCGAGATGTTCGTCGGCGTCGGTGCAAGCCGCGTGCGCGACATGTTCGAGCAGGGCAAGAAGAATGCGCCCTGCATCATCTTCATCGACGAGATCGACGCGGTCGGTCGCCATCGCGGCGCCGGTCTGGGCGGCGGCAACGACGAGCGCGAGCAGACGCTGAACCAGCTGCTGGTCGAAATGGACGGCTTCGAGGCCAATGAGGGCGTGATCCTGATCGCCGCCACCAACCGCCCCGACGTGCTCGACCCGGCGCTGCTGCGCCCCGGTCGTTTCGACCGTCAGGTGGTGGTGCCGAATCCCGACATCTTGGGCCGCGAGAAGATCCTCAAGGTCCATATGCGCAAGGTTCCGCTTGGACCTGACGTCGACGCCCGGGTGATCGCGCGCGGGACACCGGGTTTCTCCGGAGCCGATCTCGCCAATCTGGTGAACGAAGCGGCGCTCATTGCCGCCCGTGCCAGCAAGCGGGTCGTCACCATGACCGATTTCGAGGCCGCCAAGGACAAGGTCATGATGGGTGCCGAGCGGCGCTCCATGGTGATGACCGAGAAGGACAAGGAAGAGACCGCCTACCACGAGGCCGGCCACGCCCTGGTCGGGCTCTACGTCCCGGGCAACGACCCGCTCCACAAGGTGACCATCATTCCGCGCGGCCGTGCGCTGGGCGTCACCATGAATCTTCCGGAAAAGGACCGCTACAGCCTCAAGTTCAACGAAATCAAGGCGCGGCTCGCAATGATGTTCGGCGGCCGCCTGGCGGAGGAGCTGATCTACGGCGTCGAGAACGTCTCCACCGGCGCCAGCAACGATATCCAGCAGGCGACCAATCTGGCGCGCCGCATGGTCACCGAGTGGGGCATGAGCGACAAGCTCGGCCGGCTGCGCTACGTCGACAATCAGGAAGAAGTCTTCCTCGGTCATTCGGTGACCCGCAGCCAAACCATCTCGCCCGCGACCGCCAAGCTGATTGACGAGGAGATCCGCCGCATTATCGAGGAAGCGGAGTCGACCGCACGCAAGGTGCTCGAAGACCACATCGACGAGTTGCATGCGGTCGCAAAGGCGCTGCTCGAGTACGAAACGCTCTCGGGCGACGAGGTGCAAGCGATCATGCGCGGCGAATCGATCGACCGCGAAGATCACCCGGCCCCGGAAGGCCAGAGCGGCCGTAAGTCTTCGGTGCCTTCGAGCGGTAAGCCCGCTACGCCGGCAAGCGGCGGCCCCGGTGGCCTGGAACCGGAGCCTCAGCCCGGCGGTTAGCGGCCGTTGAGCGACTGAGGCGCGGGCCCGGCTTTTCGACCGGGCCCGTGCTCTTTATGCTCCGCCCGCCATGGGCGAGCGCCTCTATCTTCTTCCGAAGCTGATCGCGCAAGGTCGCGGCGATAAGATCGCGCGGCCGCTCGCGGGCGGCTCGCGCACCTTCGCCGCAATCGAGGCAATCTGCCGAAATGGGGGGACGGTCGCTGCCAGCGCCACGCTCGCACCTGCTGCGGTCGAGGCCTGGGCCGCGGCCCGTGACCTGGCGGCGAGTGCACGCCTGCAGCTGGAGCGGCTCTCGGCGCCGCGCGCGCCCTTTGCCGGCCTGAAGCTCGAGTCGCCGCGCCTGATGGGCATCGTCAACGTCACGCCGGACAGCTTTTCCGACGGCGGCGATCGCTACGACGCTGGCCGCGCGGTCGCCGACGGTCTTGCAATGCGCGAAGCGGGCGCTGCCATTCTCGATGTCGGCGGCGAGTCGACGCGGCCCGGTGCGGCGCCTATCGATACCCAGGAAGAGCTGCGCCGCGTGCAGCCGGTGGTGCGTAGCCTTGCCGCGGCCGGTTGCCTCGTCTCCATCGACAGCCGGCGGGCCCGGGTCATGGCCGAAGCGCTAGCCGCAGGTGCTGCTATCGTTAACGACGTGACCGCGCTCGCCGGCGATCCGGAGAGCCTGTCGATCGCGGCACGTGCCGGCGTGCCGGTGGTGCTGATGCACATGCAGGGCGATCCCGGCACCATGCAGAAGGACCCGCGCTACGCTGACGCCGCACTCGACGTTTACGATTATCTAGAGGGGCGGGTTGCGACGTGCCGCTCGGCGGGAATCCCGGCCGAGCGCATCGCCATCGATCCCGGCATCGGCTTCGGCAAGACGGTGTTGCACAACCTGCGGATCCTCGATTGTCTCGCGCTCTTTCACGGCCTTGGGACTGCCGTGCTGCTGGGGGCGAGCCGCAAGTCCTTTATCGGCCGTCTGTCGCGCGGCGAGGCGCCGAAGGAGCGATTGCCCGGCTCGCTTGCCGCGGCGCTGGCCGGCGCCGCCCGCGGGGTGCAGCTGATCCGCGTCCACGATGTCGCCGAGACCCGCCAGGCGCTCGATCTCTGGCAGGCGGTCGAGGCCGGCGGCTAGCCGCTCGCGCGCTTGGCCACAAAGAGGCTGCATGGCGCCGCGGGGCGCTTCTGCTATAAGTCGGAGCGACGACGACCCTCGGAGGAACTGGAGCCATGCGACGCCTGTTCGGCACCGACGGCATCCGCGGCACCGCCAATTGCGAGCCCATCACTGCCGAGACCGCGCTTGCGGTGGCGCAGGCCGCCGGCGCGCAGTTCATTCGTGGCGACCACCGTCATCTGGTGGTGATTGGCAAGGACACGCGCCTGTCGGGCTACCTGCTGGAGCCGGCGCTCACCGCTGGTTTCATCTCGGCCGGCATGGATGTGGTGCTGCTCGGCCCGCTGCCGACGCCCGCGGTCGGAATGCTGACCCGCTCGCTGCGCGCCGATCTCGGCGTCGTCATCTCTGCCAGCCACAATCCCTACCATGACAATGGAATCAAGCTGTTCGGCCCGGACGGCTACAAGCTCTCCGACGAAGTCGAGGCGGCGATCGAAGCGCGCATCGGCAACGGGACCGAAGCGCTTCGCACTGCAGCCGACAAGCTCGGCCGCGCCCGGCGGCTTGACGACGCGCTCGGGCGCTACATCGAGTTCGTGAAGAGCAGCTTCCCGCGACGGCTGCGGCTAGATGGCCTGAAGATCGTTGTCGACTGCGCGCACGGCGCGGCGTATCGGGTCGCACCCAAGGTGCTCTACGAGCTCGGCGCCGAAGTGGTGCCGCTCGCCGTCGATCCCGACGGCTTCAACATCAACCGCGCCTGCGGCGCTACGGCGCCCCAGGCGATGCAGCAGGCGGTGGTGGCGCACGGCGCCGACTTCGGCATTGCGCTCGACGGCGATGCCGATCGCGCCATTCTGGCCGACGAACAGGGGCAGTTGATCGACGGCGACCAGGTTCTGGCGCTGATTGCGCGTTCCTGGCTGGATGCGGGGAAGCTCACCGGCGGGGCGGTGGTCGGCACGGTCATGTCGAACCTGGGGCTGGAGCGCTTTCTGAGCGAACTGGGTATCGGCTTGGCCCGTACGCCGGTTGGTGACCGCTACATCGTCGAGCGTATGCGCGCCGAGGGCCAGAATGTCGGCGGCGAGCCTTCGGGCCACATCATCCTCAGCGACTACGCCACCACCGGCGACGGCCTGATCGCCGCGCTCCACGTGCTGGCGGTAGTGGTAGAGCGCGGCGGGCCAGCCAGCAAGGTGGCCCGCCTCTTCACGCCCTTGCCGCAGCTATTGCGTTCGGTCCGGATCAACAGCAAGGGCGCGCTCGACCAAGCTATTGCTGAGGCGGCCAAGGCCGGCGAGCGCTCGCTCGGCGGCGCCGGACGGCTGCTGATCCGCAAGTCGGGCACCGAGCCGGTGGTGCGGGTGATGGCCGAGGGCGAGGACCAGGCCCTGCTCGGTCGGGTGGTTGAAGACGTCTGCCGTTCGATCGAGCGCGCGGTGGGATGAGCTAGGTCGAACGAAGGCGGGAATCTCCCATGAAGGGTCGCGTTCTGGTCGTCGCGGGTTCCGATTCCGGCGGTGGCGCGGGCATCCAGGCCGACATCAAGACCGTGACGGCGCTTTGCGGCTACGCAGCGACGGCCATCACCGCCTTGACCGCACAGAACACGCGCGGCGTTTTCGGTATCCACGGCGTTCCACCGGCCTTCATCCAGCAGCAGATGGAGCTGGTGCTTGAAGATATCGGCACCGATGCAATCAAGACCGGGATGCTGCACAGCACCGCCGTGATCGATGCGGTGGCCGATGTCCTCGACCGACTGCCGCCGGACATTCCGATCGTCGTCGACCCTGTGATGGTGGCGCAGAGCGGCGATTCGCTGCTGGAGCCGACGGCGATCGCCGCCTTGGCCCAACGCCTGCTGCCGCGCGCCAGCCTGCTGACGCCGAACGCCCCGGAGGCCGCACGCCTGACCGGGCTGCTGGTCGATGATGTGGCGGACATGGAGAGAGCGGCAATTCAGCTCCTGTCGATGGGTCCGACAGCCGTGCTGGTCAAGGGCGGTCATCTGTCGGGCCGCTTGGTCTACGACGTGCTGGCAAGCGCCTCCGGAATCCAGATCTTCTGCGATTCGCGCATCGATACCCGCCACAATCACGGCACCGGCTGCACGCTGGCTTCGGCCGTCGCGACTGGCCTGGCCCAGGGGTTGCCGCTCACCCTCGCGATCGCCCGCGCACGCGCCTATCTTCGCGAAGCGCTGCAGCAGGCGCCCGGTTTTGGCAGCGGAAACGGGCCAATCGGCCACGGTCACACCGTGCAGCCCTTTCCCACGCCGGCCACAGTGGAGCGGCTGCAGCGACCGGCGCGCTCCAAGCCGAGCGCCGACTCCAAGAAGGCCTTCAAGCCGCGCAGGGCGGCCAAACGCAAGCCCGCCAAGGCAAAGCCCGCCGTGAAATTCAAGCGGGCAAAACCCACTTCGAAATCCAGGGCAAAGCCCAAAACGAGCAGGGCCAAGACCGGCAAGGCGAAGGCGCGCCAGCGCCGTGCTGCGGCCGGTCGTCGAGCGGGACGCAGCGGGAGCCGCCGCTCCCGGGCCAGGCGCAAGCCCTGAACGCCCCGGCTTGCCGGTTGCGACCCTGCGCTGCGAAAACTTCATGGAGGACAGGCTCGCACGTTGCCAAGCGCGTGGCTAAGCTGCCTCGCCCTTAACTTTGTCGTACTGGAGCCCCGCACCGATGGAACTGACGCTTTACCAAGTGGATGCCTTCGACACCGGCACGCCCTTCAGCGGCAATCCGGCCGCTGTCGTCCCGCTCGAAGACTGGCTCCCCGACGAAACGCTGCAGGGAATCGTAGCCGAAAACAATCTGGCAGAGACCGCCTATTTCAAGAAGAACGGCACCGGCTACGATTTGCGTTGGTTCACCCCGGCGCTGGAGGTCGATCTCTGCGGTCACGCGACGCTGGCCAGCGGTTACGTGATCGCCAAGCACGTCGACCCGACGGTCGAGCGGATCGTGTTTGCAAGCCGCAGCGGCCCGCTTTCGGTGACGCGCCAGGGTGAGGTCTTCGAGCTGGATTTTCCGGCCTGGCCGGCGAAAGAGGCTTTCGGGGAGGAAGCCAAAGCGATTGCGGGAGCACTACGCGCCAGCCCTCGGAGGGTGCTGCGCGCCACCATGGCAATGGCGGTCTTCGACCGGGAATCCGACGTCCGCGCGCTCGATCCCGACTTCGCCGCGCTGAATATGCTCGAAGCCGGCGCCGTTATAGCCACGGCGCCTGGCGACAGCGTCGATTTCGTCTCTCGAGTCTTCGCGCCAAAGGCCGGCATCCCGGAAGATTCGGTTACCGGCTCGGCCCATTGCGCACTGGCACCCTATTGGGCCAAGCGCCTCGGCAAGGACAAGCTGGGCGCACGACAGATCTCGCCACGCGGCGGCGCGCTGGTAGTGACATTACGCGGCGAACGGGTCGCCATCGCCGGCAGCGTCAGGCCCTATCTCGAGGGACGCATCCTTGTATAACGAAGGGCTCGCGCAGACCTGCTTTGGCATCGAGCCGGTGACCCGCGCGGCCGAGGTCGAGAGCGTGCGGCGGCTGTTCCGCGAATACGCGGCATGGCTGCGGATCGATCTCTGTTTTCAGGATTTCGAGACAGAGTTGAAGGGCCTGCCGGGCGCCTACGCGCCGCCGAGGGGCGGCCTATGGCTGGCTCGCGATCCTCGGCGCGCGGGCAAAGACGCGATCGCCGGCTGCGTGGCGTCGCGTCC
>JBOHKJ010000112.1:0-5685 GCA_050728975.1 Kiloniellales bacterium
GCGTCGCCTTCCTCGGCGCCGGCACGATCATCCGCGGGCGCGGGCGCGACGGGGTGCAGGGTATAACCACCGGCGCCAGCCTGTGGCTGGCGGGCGGGCTCGGCGTCGCCTGCGGCAGCGGCCATCATGGCCTCGCGGCTGTTGCAACTGCGGTGGGACTGTTCATCCTGTTGGTTCTTGGCCACATCGAACGACGGCTGCGAAACTCCGTCCATACGGACGCCAAGGGCGACGAGGACGCCAAGTAACACGACCGACCCAAGCAATGCGGCCGTTCGGAACGGACCACGTCGAAGCCGATCGGAGGCGCCATGCCAATCTGGAAGATCGAGCCCTCCGCGGAGCCGGACGATTCGCGCTGGCTCGACCACGCCATCTGGCGCGAGGTCATCGTGCGCGCACCGACCGCGTCGCTGGCACGCCTCGAAGCGGGAAAGCTGGAACGCGATCCCAACGCAGCGCCGGCCGGCAACGAGCTGCCCAGCTTTCACAGCGCTTTCGCGGACGAGACGCTCTATCGCGTCCATCGCATCGAGCCGCTTGCCGCCAGCGATTCGATCGAGAACAGCGGCGAATCCGCCATTCTCCGTGCCGAGCCGCTCGGTCGAGCCTAACCCCGCGCGAGCGCCCGCACCGGAGCGCCAGGGCCGCTAGCCATGCAGGTCACGCTCTTCGGCGGCAGCGGATTCCTCGGCCGCTACATCCTGCGCCGATTGCTGGCGCGCGGCCTTGCGGTGCGTGTCGCCTCCCGCAGACGCCCGCTACGCCCCCTGTCGCCGGACGGCAAGGGCGACGTCGAATGGCTGCAAGCTGACGTTCGCGACGAGGCAACGGTCGCGGCGGCGCTGGCCGGCGCCGACGCCACGGTGAACGCTGTCGCTCTTTATGTCGAACGCGGCCGAGAAACCTTTCGTGCCGTGCATGTCGAGGGCGCCGGCCGGGTGGCGCGCCTTGCCGCCGCAGCGGGCATAAAGCGCTTGGTCCACGTGTCCGGCATCGGCGCCGACTCAGAATCGCGCTCGGCCTACGTGCGCGCCCGCGCTGCCGGCGAGGCCGCGGTCGAGGCCGCCTTCGCCGGCGCCACGATCCTCCGGCCGAGCGTGATCTTCGCGCCGGACGACTCTTTCCTCAACACACTGATCGGGCTGGTGTCCCGCCTGCCGCTGGTGCCGCTGTTCGGCGACGGCGGGACCCGCCTCCAGCCGGTCTTCGCGGGCGACGTCGCCGAGGCCGCCGTCGAAGCCCTGGTGCGCCCAGCGCGGTCGGCCGGAACCTACGAGCTCGGCGGGCCGGAGATCTTCACCTACCGGGCGCTTGTCGAGCTCTTGGCGGCGCGGGTTGCGCGCCGGCCGCTGCTGCTGCCGCTTCCTTTCGCAGCCTGGAACCTCTTGGCTGCGGGCGCATCCTTGCTTCCTTCGGCGCCGCTCACGCTCGACCAGGTGACCCTGCTGCGCGACGACAAGGTCGCCGACTCGGCCAGGCCGGGACTTGCAGCGCTCGGCGTTGAGCCTACCGCGATCGCCGAGATCCTGCCGCAACTCCTCGCGCGGCGCCGGGCCTGTGCGCGGGCGGACCCCGGCGCTCAGCGGTAGTAGATGTGTGCGCCGATCTGCCGCAAGCGCTGCTTCTCGCCGGCCCAGGCCGGCTCGATGCTGTCGTTGTGGAAGAAGAGCGCGCCACCGGTAGGGTCCGGTAGCGGCGCGGTGAGTGCTCGCCGCGCCAGCCGGCGGGCCTCGCGCCAGGCCTCGTCCTCGAAGGGCGTGTCGCTGCGGCCGTCGCACCACCAGGAGAACTGGCAGCCGCCGAGCGATTGCTCGCCGCCCTGCTGCACGACCGCGCAGATGCTGTCGGGGAAGTCCGGGCTGGCGACACGGTTGAGCGTCACGTGGGCGATGGCCCAGCGATCCTCCAGCGGCTCGGCGCGCGCTTCCCAGTAGATGTTGAGCGCGAGACATCTCAGCTCTTCCCGGTCGGCGGCCCAGGACCGCTCCGCGCCGGGAAAGCAGGCGAGCACGGTCGTCAGGAGCGCGATCGCCGAGCCTGCCCTGCCCATTCGCCGCTCCCTTCGAGATTCCCCCGCAGCGCTGAAATCTAGCGATCCACCCGCGCAAGCGCCAGCCAGGCGAGCGGCGAGCGGCCCGAATATCGGCAGCGATCTCCCCCTCTTTGCCGGCCGCGCGCATTTTTCCAGCAGCCTGTTGATTCTTAGGTCTTTTTTCCCCTCCGTGATATGGCACAGCGGGAGCCGGATGCGGGAAGGAATTCGCAGGCCGCCGCGCCGCCTTGCCGGCAGATCGTCAGCCGGCGGACGCCTGTCGCGCCGCCGCGGGGCGAACCGAGAGCGGGCGCTCGCCCTCTATCGTGGTCCGGTGCAACAGCCGGCGCTGGCCGTCGTAGTCGTTGACGGCATAGTGAAGCGTGCAGCGATTGTCCCAGATCGCCAGGTCGCCGGCGCGCCAGCGCAGGCGGCAGGTGAATTCGGGGCGGCTGGCGTGGGCGTAGAGGAACTCGAGCAACGGCCGGCTCTCGGCCTCGGTCATCCCCTCGAAGCGCGTCGTGTAGATGGCGTTGACGAAGAGCGCCTTGCGCCCGGTCGCCGGATGGACCCGCACTACCGGATGCGCGACCTCCCGGTCGGCCTCGGGGCGATTGCGCTCGATGCCGATCGAGCGCGGCAGCCCTGCCTCCGCGGCCGGGCCTGACGTGCCGTAGGGCTTGCCGGCGTGGAGCGCAGAGAGGCCGTCGAGCAGCCGCCGCAGGCCCGCCGACAGCGCTTCGTAAGCGGCATACATGTTGGCGAACAGCGTGTCGCCGCCATGGCTCGGCACCTCGCGGGCATAGAGCAGGGAGCCGAGCGGCGGCTCCTCGAGAAAGCTGAAATCGGAATGCCAGGCGTTGCCGAAGGTGCCGATGTTGCGCTCGTCGGCCTCCTTCAGGACGGCGACGATCTCCGGATGGCCCTCCAGGTGCCCGATAAAAGGCAGGCGGCCGACCGGCCCGAAGCGCCGGGTCAGCGCGACCTGCTGGTCCGGAGCGAGGCGCTGATCGTGGACAAAGAGCACGAGGTAGTCGTGGAAGGCGCGCTGCAGCTCGGAGAACGTCGCCTGGTCGAGCGGCCGGGCGAGGTCGACGCCGGCGATCTCGGCGCCGAGCGCGCCCGCAAGCGGACGGAGCTCGAAATGCTTGAAGCGAGCGGACATGGAGTCAGTATAGGACTCCCGGCGAACCGGCAGGAACCACAGTTTACCCTGGCGCTTGCGAGGTCCCGCCTCACCTATAGAAGAAAAGGCGTCGCAAGAACCGAGAGGAAGCCATGCGCCCAGCAAGGACCACCTCCGGCGCGATCGCGCTTTGCGTCGCGCTCGGGTCCGGCCTCGCCGCAACGACCAGCGCCAGGGCCGAGGCGACAATTGCCATCTCCTGCTCCTCGCTCGGCAAGGAGCAGGAGCTGTGCAGAAGCGGCGCGGAAGCCTGGGCCAGGGAGACCGGAAACACCGTAGAGCTGGTCTCGACGCCGGCCGACGCCAACGAGCGACTCGCGCTCTACCAGACCTTGCTCGCCGCGCAGTCGGCCGATATCGACGTCTTCCAGATCGACGTCGTCTGGCCGGGCAGTCTGGCCAACCACTTCGTCGACCTGAAGGACTACATCCCGGCGGAGGCGCTCGAGGACCATTTCGAGCAGCTGCTCGTCAACAACACGGTCGAGGGCAGGCTGATAGCCGTGCCCTGGTTTGTCGACGCCGGCCTGCTCTACTACCGCAAGGACCTGCTGGAGAAGCACGGCCGTGACCTGCCCGGGACCTGGAGCGAGCTGACCGAGACCGCCGAGGCGATCGTCGAGGCGGAACGAGCTGCAGGAGACAGCGAGCTGCAGGGCTTCGTCTGGCAGGGCCGCGCCTACGAAGGCCTGACCTGCAACGCGCTGGAATGGATCGCCAGCCAAGGCGGCGGTCGCATCGTCGAGGCCGACGGCACGGTGACGATCGACAATCCTCAGGCGGTACGCGCGCTCGAATTGGCGCAGAGCTGGATCGGCAGCATCTCGCCGCGCGGGATTCTCAACTATGCCGAGGAGGAGGCGCGTGGGGCGTTCCAGTCGGGCCGCGCCCTCTTCATGCGCAACTGGCCCTATGCCTGGGCGCTCGCCAACGCCGACGACAGCCCGGTCAAGGGCAAGGTCGGCGTTGCCGCCCTGCCGGCCGGCGAGAGTGCCGCGGGTCGGCGCGCGGCGACCCTCGGCGGCCAGCAGCTCGCGGTCTCGCGCTACTCCGCCAATCCCGAGGAGGCCGCCGACCTGGTGCGCTATCTCACCAGCTACGACGAGGAGAAGCGACGCGCGCTCGAAGGCTCGTTCAACCCGACGCAGCGCAGCCTTTACAGAGACAAGGAGCTGCTCGCGGCCAATCCCTTTTACGCCGAGTTTCTGACCGTCCTCGAGAATGCGGTTGCCCGGCCTTCGACGGTCACCGGCCGGCGCTACAACCAGGTCTCGAGCGAATTCGTGCGCGCCGTGCACGCTACGCTCTCCGGCCGCGGCAGCGCCGAGGAGAATCTCGGCAATCTCGCCCGCGCGCTCGAGAGGCTGAGCCGTGGCGGACGCTGGTAGCGGCCAGGCCGCGCTCCCCGCCGCGCCCGGGCGGAAGATCCGCTCCCTTGCCGCCCGGCGCAGCCGCACCGGCTGGCTGTTCCTGGCGCCAATGCTGCTGGTGCTTGCCGTCGTGGCAGCCTGGCCGCTGCTGCGCACCGTAGCCTTCAGCTTCACCGACGCCTATCTCTCGGAGCTCGCTGCCTGGCAGTTCGTTGGGCCCGCCAACTACGTCTATCTCGCGCAGGATCCGCTATGGTGGCGCGCAGTCGGCAACACGCTCGTCTTTACCTTCGTCTCCGTTTCCATCGAGACCGCGCTCGGTCTCGTCATTGCGCTCACGCTCAACGCTCACATGCCGGGGCGCGGCCTGCTGCGCGCGGCGGTGCTGATTCCCTGGGCGATCCCGACCGTGGTCTCGGCCAAGATGTGGGCCTGGATGCTGAACGATCTCTATGGCGTGGTGAACAGCGTGCTGCTTGGGTTGGGCCTGATCGGCGAGCCCTGGGCCTGGCTCGGCGACCCGGTCCTGTCGATGGCGGCAGTTATCGCCGTCGACGTCTGGAAAGCGACGCCCTTCATGGCGCTGCTGTCGCTGGCCGCGCTTCAGATCCTGCCGCAGGAGCTCTTCGAGTCGGCGCGCATCGACGGCGCCGGCCCGGTCAGGGTCTTCTTCAGCATCACCCTGCCGCTCATCCGTCCGGCGCTGCTGGTCGCCGTCATCTTCCGAGGCCTGGACGCGCTGCGAGTCTTCGACGTGATCTACGTGCTGACCGGCAACAGCGCGAGCACGACCTCCATGTCAGTCTACGCTCGCCAGCAACTGGTCGAGTTCCAGGACGTAGGTTACGGCTCGGCGGCGGCGACCTGCCTTTTCCTCGTGGTCGCGCTGGTCACCGCCCTGGTGCTGACCGCCGGTCGGGTCGACCTCGGGGCGAGGCGTGCGGCGACATGAGCGCAATGCGGCGTAGGATGACGAGGCTCGCGACCCGAATCGGTTTCTATCTTCTGGTCGCGGCCATCCTGTTCTACACGGTCTTTCCCTTCTACTGGGCCGTCGTCTCGTCCCTAAAGAGCGGCAGCGCGCTCTTCGAGGC
>JBOHKJ010000113.1:0-6186 GCA_050728975.1 Kiloniellales bacterium
TATTCGCTGCCCTTCATCTTCCTGGTCATCATCATGATGGTCGTGTTCGGCCGGCTCTTCATCCTGATCTACCTCGGGGTCGGAGCGGTTTCCTGGCTCGACATGGCCCGTATCGTCCGCGGACAGACGGTCAGCCTGAAACGCAAGGAGTTCATTGAGGCCGCACATGCCGGCGGCGTCTCCACCTGGCTCATCGTATGGCGACACATCATTCCGAACACGCTCGGCATCGTCATCGTCTACGTCACCTTTACCGTCTCTCAGGTAATCATCCTCGAATCGTTCCTCAGTTTTCTCGGACTCGGAATTCAAGAGCCCTACACGAGTTGGGGCGTGCTCATCAGCCAGGGTGCGAAGACGATGGACACCGCGTGGTGGGCGCTCGTGTTTCCGGCCATTTTTCTGTCGGTCACGCTCTTTGCACTGAATTTCGTCGGCGACGGCCTGCGCGACGCCTTCGATCCGAAGGACCGGTAGCGCATGCCCGCATCCGGAAACGGCTCCGCGACCGTCCTCGACGTCCAGAACCTGGAGACGACGTTCGCGACTCCGGATGGTGAGGTGAAGGCGGTCAGCGGCGTCAGCTTCCAGGCGCGGGCCGGCGAGGCGATCGGCATCGTCGGCGAATCCGGCTCGGGCAAGAGCCAGATCTTCATGTCGATCATGGGACTGCTGGCCAGCAATGGCCGCGCCCGCGGCAGCGTCAAGTTCCAAGGCCAGGAGATTCTGGGGCTGCCGGCCTCAGAGCTCAATCGCGTTCGCGGCGCCCGCATGTCCATGATCTTCCAGGACCCGATGACGTCGCTGAACCCTTATCTGACCGTGTATCGGCAGCTCACGGAAGTGCTGCTCACGCACAAAGGTATGAACGATCAGGACGCCCGCAGGACGGCGATCGCGATGCTCGAGCGCGTGCAGATCCCGGAAGCCGCCCGCCGCATCGACATGTATCCGCATGAGTATTCTGGCGGCATGCGCCAGCGCGTGATGATCGCGATGTCCTTGCTCTGCCAACCCGACCTGCTGATCGCCGACGAGCCGACCACCGCGCTCGACGTCACCATCCAGGCCCAGATCCTGAAGCTGCTGAAGGAGCTGCAGGACAAGCTCGGCATGGCTCTGCTGCTGATCACCCACGACCTCAACATCGTGCGCAAGATGGCCGAAGAGGTCTGCGTCATGACCGGCGGCGAGATCGTCGAACAGGGCGCGACCGCCGCAATCTTCGAAGATCCCCAGCATCCCTACACCCGGCGCCTGCTTGCCGCGCAGCCTAAAGGCGCGCCGGGCGGCATCGACGAGCGGGCGCCCGTCGTCGTCTCGGGCAAGAACATCAAGGTCCATTTCCCGATCCGCAAAGGTCTGCTGCGCCGCACGGTCGACTATGTGCGCGCGGTCGACGGAATATCGCTGGAGCTGCGTCAGGGACAGACGCTCGGCGTGGTGGGCGAAAGCGGCTCCGGCAAGACCACGCTGGGGCTGGCGCTGCTGCGCCTCGTCTCCAGCCAGGGCGCAATCCTGTTCCGCGGCACCGAAATCGACGGCTTGCGCGCCAAGGAGCTGCGGCCGCTGAGACGCGCGATGCAGATCGTGTTCCAGGACCCCTACGGCTCGCTCTCGCCGCGGCTCTCGATCGGCCAGATCGTCGCCGAGGGCCTTGGCATTCATGGCCTTGGCACTAACGCCGAGGAGCGCGGGGCGATGATCGTCGAAGCCCTGAGCGAGGTCGGCCTCGATCCCGAGAGCCGGCACCGCTATCCCCACGAGTTCTCCGGCGGCCAGCGCCAGCGCGCCGCCATCGCGCGCGCCATGATACTGAAGCCGCGCCTGGTGGTGCTGGACGAGCCGACCTCGGCGCTCGACATGTCAGTGCAGGCTCAGATCGTCGACCTGTTGCGCGACCTGCAGCAGCGCCATCGGCTGGCCTACATATTCATCAGCCACGACCTCAAGGTGATACGGGCGCTGGCCGACGACCTGCTGGTGATGAAGAACGGCCGCGTGGTCGAGCAGGGCAAAGCGGAGCAGATCTTCGCCACGCCAAGCCAAGCCTACACCCGCGCGCTGCTCAAAGCGGCCTTCGAGCTCGAGACCCTGGAGGGAGCGGCGGTCGCTACCTGATGGCACTCCTCTTCAAGTCCGATATCGAGCGTGACAACGACTGGCGCGCCGCCTTCGCCAGGCACCTGCCGGACCTCGAGGTGCGGCTATGGCCGGAGGTCGGCGATCCGGACGACATCGAATACGCGTTGATGTGGAAGCCGGAGCGTGGCGAGCTGGCGCGCTATTCCAACCTCAAGATCATTTTCTCGGTCGGCGCCGGCGTCGACCATCTGGCGAGCGACCCAGAGCTGCCGCGTCATGTCCCGCTGGTGCGGATGGTGGAGCCAGGCCTGACCGCCGGCATGGTCGAATACGTACTGTTCGGCGTGCTCTACCTCCACCGCTTCCTGTTCGACTATGCCGCCATGGCGCGCGAGCGCGCCTGGCGAGAGATTCCCCAAGTTCCCGCTACCGAGCGGCGGGTCGGCGTCATGGGCCTCGGCCATCTCGGGCAGGCAGCGGCGGAACCGCTGGTGGCGCTCGGCTTTCCGGTCGCCGGCTGGAGCCGCAGCCCCAAGGCGCTGCCGGGCGTCCAATCCTTCCACGGCGCCGACGGTCTCGGGCCCTTTCTCGCGCGCAGCGACATCCTGGTGCTGCTGCTTCCGCTGACCGCCGAAACCGAGGACATCGTCAACGCCAGGACACTGGCGCTGCTGCCGAAGGGCGCCGGCATCGTCAGCGTAGGGCGCGGCCGGCAGGTGGTCGAGGAGGATCTGCTGGCGGCGCTCGACAGCGGTCAGGTCGGCGGTACGGTGCTCGACGTCTTCCGCCAGGAGCCGCTGCCGGCCGGGCATCGTTTCTGGTCGCATCCGCGCGTGCTGGTAACACCCCACATCGCGAGCATGACCAACGTCGAAACGGCAGCGTCGGCCATCGCTGCCAATATTCGCCGTTTCGAGGCCGGCCAGCCGCTGACCGACGTCGTCGATCCGGCGCGCGGATACTGACGGGAGCGCTACAACGAGCGGCCGCGCGTTTCCGCAAGGTCGCCGAGCTCGCGCAGGAACACGCTCCCCTTCACAGTGCGCTGGACCAGTACGTTGCGGCGATCCGCCTGGTCGCGCTTACGGCGCAGATAATCGAGCCGCCCCAGACGGTCGAGCGCGCGGCTGACCGCCGGCTTCGAAATGTGGAGCGTGGCGGCGAGGCCGCGCACGGTGTGGGGAGGCGGCTCGAGATAGACCTGCAGCAGCAGTGCGAGCTGACGAGCGGTAAGGTCGGGCAGGCCGCGCTGCAGCCCCGCGGCCATGACCCCGTGCCAGAGCTTCAGGGCCTGCTGCGCGCTGAGATTCATCGCCGGCCGTTCGTTGTTCCGAAGGCGCTTCGTTTCGCCGCTGGAACAAGCTAGGGCGGATCGCGACGCCCCGGCAAGGGCAGAGCCGTCCTACTTGACGGTGATCACCGTGCTCTTGGCGAGCGTCGCCACTTTGTGGGAGACGCTGCCGAGCAGCACGCCTTCGATGTCGCCCAGTCCGCGGCTGCCCAGCACGATGGTGTCGGCTTTGCTGCGCTCGGCGAAGGCAACGATGGCGCGCGCCGGCTGGCCCTCGCGGATCTCGGTCTTGACCTTGGTGAGACCGGCCGCCCGGGCTTTCTCGCGCGCCGTCGTCAGGATCTGCTCGGTGTATTCGTCGAGGATGTATTGTGGCTCGCCGGCCAAGTTCTCGATCGCCAGGTAATGCTTCAGCTCCGGCGTGATCTTCAGCTGACGGGTCACGGTGAGAAACGTGAGGCGGGCGTCGAAACGCGCCGCCAACGTGCTCGCAACCTCGGCGGCCTTGAGCGCGTGCTCGGAGCCGTCGATGGCGCAGAGGATATTCTTAAACAAGGGTCCCGCTCCTTCCCCCCAACCTCGCTTCGGCCGGAGCTTATCTGCTGCTCTTCAGGGTACCGTCGGCGAGCGATGCCACCACCGCAAAAGCGGCACGCAATGCTTGAGCTTCGCCGCCTTCGGGGCGCCCGGGCTTGCTGGTCACGTTCCAGGCCATGATATCGAAGTGGGCCCAGGGCGTCTCCGGCCGAACGAACTCGGCCAGGAACAGGGCCGCATTGATGGCCCCGCCAAAGCTGTGGCTGGCGATGTTGTTGATGTCGGCGATCCGGCTGTCGAGATGGCGGCGGTAGCTTTTGACCAGCGGCAGACGCCAGAGCGGGTCGTGCTCGGCGACCGCCGCGGCGGCCAGGACCTCGGCGAGCGGGTCGTGGCGGGTGAAGAGGGCCGCCACCTCGGTGCCGAGCGCCACCCTGGCAGCGCCGGTCAAGGTCGCGAAATCGAGCAGCAGATCGGGGCCGTCGCGGTCGGCCTCGGCCAAGGCATCGCAAAGGACGAGGCGCCCCTCGGCGTCGGTGTTGCCGACCTCGACGGTCAAGCCCTTCCTGGTCTGGAGCACGTCCAGCGGCCGGAAGGCGTCGCCGGAGACGCTGTTTTCCACCGCCGGAACCAGGACCCTGAGGCGCAGCGGCAACTTCGCTCCCATGACCATCGAAGCCAGGCCCAGCACATGGGCGGCACCGCCCATGTCCTTCTTCATCAGCTTCATGTTGCTGGAGGGCTTCAGATCGAGGCCGCCGGTATCGAAACAGACGCCCTTGCCGACCAGCGTCACCTTGGGACCCTTGGCGCCCCAGCGCAGATCGATCAGGCGCGGCGCGCGGCTGCTGGCCCGGCCGACCGCGTGGATGGCGGGATAGTTCTTCTTCAGCAGCTCCTCGCCGACCAGGACTTCGAGCTTTGCGCCGTGGCCCTCTGCGAGCTCTTCCGCCGCCGCGGCGAGCTCGCCCGGCCCCATGTCGCCGGCCGGGGTGTTGATCAGGTCGCGCACCAGGAAGATCGCCCGCGCGCTGCGCGCCACCGCCTGGCGATCCGTCCCCGCCGGCGTCACTAGGCTCGCCAGCGGTCGCTCGGCCTTGCGATAGCGAGCGAAAGCATAGGTGCCGAGCGCCCAGCCGAGTGCCGCATGGCTTGCCGCCTGCGCCTCCAGGGCGGCGTCGATCCGATAGCGACCCGGCGGCAGTGTGGTCGGCAGGCCAGCGTAGGTCCAAGGGCCGTCCTCACCGTCGACCCCGAAGAGAACTCGCTCGAGCGCGCCCTGGACGCCCGGCAGCAGACAGCTCTGGCCCGGCTTGGCCTTGAAATCCAGAGCCTTGATCCAAGCGGCGCGGCTCTCCGGCTGGTCCTTCAGCCAAGCCTTCAGGTCGATCTGGGTCAGGGGGGTGATGGGGACGACGCCGGAAGCAGCCCGCCGGGCGACGAGATGAGCGACCATGTCCTCTTCAGTCCTTCTGGATGGGATTTCGCTGGATGGAGTCCGAATGGAATACTAGAGGCGACCGCCCTTGACGCTGGGACAGAGCGTCAGCGAAGCCGAACTCTCGAACCGGCGCCCTGCGCTCGCGGCTCGGCGCGGAGACGGCCCGTCGCGCGCCTATGTAACTGAGCTTCATTCATGGTAAATGCTGCCGGCTCGACCGGGGGGAGTGGCACAGCATGGGCAAGCTTACCATCGTCATCGGCAATAAGAACTACTCTTCCTGGTCGCTGCGTGGCTGGCTGGCGCTCAAGCTCTGCACCTCCGACTTCGAGGAGATCGTGATCCCCCTCGATCAGCCCGACACGCAGCGCCGCATCCGGGAGCACAGCCCGAGCGGCAAAGTGCCGACCCTGATCGACGGTCCGCTCACAGTCTGGGATTCGCTGGCGATCGGCGAATACCTAGCCGAGAGATACCCCGCCGCCGGCCTCTGGCCCAGCGACGCGCGGGCTCGCGCCCACGCGCGCGCCATCGTCGCCGAGATGCACGCCGGCTTTGCGCCCTTGCGGCGCCACTTCCCGATGGACATGCGCAGCCGCCTGCCCGACCGCGGCCGCGGCGCGATCCCGGAGGAGGTGGCGAAGGACGTCGCCCGGATCGAGACCATCTGGCGCGAGACGCTGAAGGCCTACGGCGGCGCCGGCGGCTTTCTCTTCGACCGGCCGGGATTGGCCGACGCCTTCTATGCGCCGGTGGCCAGCCGTTTTGCCACCTACGGGCTGACGCTTGGCCACGAGGCGGCGCGTTATCGCGACCGCTTACTAGATTGGGA
>JBOHKJ010000114.1:0-3303 GCA_050728975.1 Kiloniellales bacterium
CCCCAAGCCTTGCCTCGCCAAGCCTCTGTATCCTTCTCCCGCAAGGGGAGAAGGATGCTCTCGTTCCTTCATAGTTCCCGACATCCGACCCGACTTGGCTCTTTGCGCCCGCCATGTTTTGATCGCCGGACGAGCAACCCTTCGCGCCGCAGCGACGAGGGGAACGACAGTTGGGGAGGACGATTCATGGCGCGCGTGGCACTGGTCACCGGCGGGACGCGAGGCATCGGCGCTGCCATCGCCGTCGCGCTGAAGAACGCCGGCAACTCGGTCGCCGCCAACTACGGCGGCAACGACGAGGCGGCGAAGGCCTTCAACCGCGAGCACGGCATTCCGGTCTTCAAGTGGGACGTCTCGAGCTTCGAGGCCTGCGAATCGGGCATCGCCAAGGTCGAAGGCGAGCTCGGCCCGGTCGAGGTGCTGGTCAACAACGCCGGCATCACCCGCGACGCGACGCTCCACCGCATGTCGCTCGACCAGTGGCGCGCGGTTCTGTCGACCAATCTCGATTCGCTCTTCAACATGACGCGCAACGTGATCGACGGCATGCGCGCGCGCAGCTTCGGGCGCATCGTCAACATCTCCTCGATCAACGGCCAGAAGGGCCAGTTCGGGCAGGCCAACTACTCGGCCGCCAAGGCCGGCGTGATCGGCTTCACCAAGGCCGTCGCGCTGGAGAACGCCGCCAAGGGCATCACGGTCAACGCGATCGCGCCCGGCTACATCGGCACCGAGATGGTGCGCGCGGTGCCGGAAGAGGTGCTGAAGAGCAAGATCCTGCCGCTCATTCCCGCGGGCCGTCTCGGCGAAGCGGAGGAGATCGCGCGCTGCGTGGTGTTCCTCGCCGGCGACGAGGCCGGCTTCATCACCGGCTCGACGCTCACCGCCAACGGCGGTCAATACATGGCCTAACGACCGCCAACGGCGGCCAGGACATCAGCCGAGCGGGCACCGGAATTGAGCGAGCACACAGCCCGGCGGCAAGGTCGCGCTCCGCTGCGACACGTCGAAACGATCTTCTCGGAAAAGTGGAAGCCGCTTTTCCGGACCGCGCTTCAGGCCACCGTCAGAAAGACCCCGACGAGCAGAATCCATAGCGTCAGCGACGACGCGACGGCGGCAACCAGTATTGTCCTGCCAGACAACTCGGGCCCCTCCCCGCTTTGCCTGAGGGGGGGCAAGCACGGAAATTAACCTTATGCTGGCTTCCGCCGCTTGTTGCAAGTCCCAAGACGAACCGAAGTCATGCGCAAGACGGGCATAACCAACGGGAGAATTCTTGGGGTTGCGCCCGCCGGACTTCACTTGCCGGGCGAAGTTGATCTTGCAACCGATTGTGAGAGCGCAGATCTCTATTCCGTTCGATCTGTGAGAGCCGCTGCGGAATATCGTCGCTGCCCGTCTTGTCCTGTCTCGTGAATCGTCGCACTGAAGGGTCGGGTCGCCTATGTCGCTGCTACGTCTTCTCCTGAACGTCCTGTGGGTCCTGACCGGCGGTCTTTGGATGGCGCTGGCCTGGCTGATCGCGGCCCTGCTGATGGCGATCACCATTATCGGCATTCCCTGGGCCCGCGCCGCCTTCAACATCGCCAGCTACGCGCTGCTGCCGTTCGGCCGCGTGGCGCTGTCCCGCGAGGCGGTGACCGGCCGGGACGATCTCGGCACCGGGCCGCTCGGCGTGATCGGCAACCTGATCTGGCTGCTGCTCGCCGGCTGGTGGCTGGCGCTCGGCCATATCCTCACCGCGCTCGCGCTCGCGATCACCATTATCGGCATCCCCTTCGCCTGGGCGCACTTGAAGCTGGTGCCGATCTCGCTGTGGCCGATCGGCAAGACGATCGTCGACGTCGGCGAGGCCGAGCGGCTGCGCAGCGTGCCGCGCTACTAGCCATGGCCCTCCCTCGAGAAAAGGCGGAGCGCGTTGTCGAATCGGCGCGCGCCCGTTCGACTGTTCCTCGAAGCCATCGAAGGAGACCGACACCATGCCGAAGATCACCCCGTTCCTCTGGTTCGACAACCAGGCCGAAGAGGCGGCGCGCTTCTACGTCTCGATCTTCGAGAGCTCGAAGATCGGGACGATCGCGCGCTATGGCGAGGCCGGGCCCGGGCCGAAGGGCAGCGTCATGACCGTCGCCTTCGAGCTCGACGGCCAGCAGTTCACGGCGCTCAATGGCGGGCCGCACTTCAAGTTCACCGAAGCGGTCTCCTTCGTCGTCGACTGCAAGACCCAGCAGGAGGTCGACAGCTACTGGGACAAGCTCTCCGAAGGCGGCGAAAAGCGCGACTGCGGCTGGGTCAAGGACAAGTTCGGTCTCTCCTGGCAGATCGTGCCCACCGTGCTCATCGAGCTGGTAAGCGACCCCGACCCCGCGAAGTCGCAGCCGGCCATGGCGGCGATGCTCAAGATGACCAAGATCGACATCGCCAAGCTGCAGCAGGCCCACAAGGGCTAGCGCGCGGAATCGCAATTGCGGGATACGGGGCCCGGCCCTCGTGCTTCGGCAAGCTCAGCATGAGGGCCTCACCCTGAGCCTGTCGAAGGGCGAGGCCGGAGTCAGAGATTTGCAATAGCGCGTACTAGAGGAGAGTCGCATGCGCTACAAGGGAAGCTGCCACTGCGGCGCGGTCGCTTTCGAGGTCGAGGGCGAGCTGAGCGCGGTGGTGTCCTGCAACTGCTCGATCTGCGCGCGTCGTGGCTCGCTGCTCTGGGCCATGCCGCGCGACCAGCTGCGCCTGCTCACGCCCGAGGACGCCGCCGCCACCTATACCTTCAACAAGCACTTTCTCAGGCATCGCTTCTGCCGGACCTGCGGCATTCACCCCTATGCCGAGAGCGTGGACGCGGAGGGCAAGCGCTCGGCCTACGTCAACATTCGCTGCCTGGATGGGGTCGAGCTCGCCGCCGTTCCGACCATCGACTTCGACGGCCGCTCGGTTTGAACGTTTCCATGCGACTAAGCGCCGGGAACCGAAGTTGCGCTTATCGGAGCGCCGTAGCTCCTAGAAACGCGCTAAGCTTCGTTCTCAAGATCTCAGCATTGTCAGTCTCGCACTCCCAGACAGTGAGCTCGCGCCACCCGAGCTCATAAAGTAACGCCCGATTTTCAGTGTCGCGCTCTACATTGCGCTCGAGCTTGGCGTTCCAATAACCAGTGTTGGTTCGCGGCCTGGAGCGAAGCGGGCATCGCGGGTGCGAATGCTGATGCCAGAAGCATCCATGCACAAAAATGACGGACTTCCGAGAGCGGAATACAATGTCAGGCTTTCCAGGCAGATTGGCCGCATGAAGCCGATACCGGTAGC
>JBOHKJ010000115.1:0-9302 GCA_050728975.1 Kiloniellales bacterium
ATCAAGGGCTTCGGCCCCGGCCCCTATGAGGACTGCAAAGTCTACGAAAACGTCGCGCAATGCGCCGGCGGCGCGGCCTCGACCACCGGGTTCGACGACGGCCCGCCGCTCGTCACCGGCGCGCAGATCGGCGACAGCGGCACCGGCCTGCATGTGGCGCTCGGCATCGTCTCGGCCTTGTTCCAGAGGGTGCGCAGCGGGCGCGGCCAGCGCGTCGTCTGCGCCATGCAGGACGGCGTGCTCAACCTCTGCCGGGTCAAGCTGCGCGACCAGCAGCGCCTCGCGCACGGACCCCTGACCGAATACCCGCAGTATCCGCACGGCAAGTTCGGCGAGGCCGTGCCGCGTGCCGGCAATTCCTCGGGCGGCGGGCAGCCGGGCTGGATCCTGAAGTGCAAGGGCTGGGAAAGCGATCCCAACGCCTACATCTATTTCATCACCCAGGCTGCAGTCTGGCCGGCGATCTGCAAGGTGATCGGCAAGGAAGAATGGATCACGGATCCGGACTACGCGACGCCGGACGCCCGCCTGCCGCGACTCAAGGATATCTTCGCCACCATCGAGCGGTGGACCATGACCAAGGAGAAGTTCGAGGCCATGGACATCCTCAATCCGCTCGACATCCCCTGCGGGCCGATCCTCTCGATGAAGGAGATCGCCGAAGAGCCGTCGCTGCGCAAGACCGGAACCGTGGTCGAGGTCGATCACCCGACCCGCGGCAAGTATCTCTCGGTCGGCATGCCGGTGAAGCTTTCGGATTCGCCGGCCGAGGTGAAGCGCTCGCCGCTGCTGGGCGAGCACACCGACGAGATCCTGACCCAGGTGCTGGGCTATGGCGGCGAGGAGCTGGAGGCGATCCGCAGGTCCGGCGCTATCGGCGGCGGCGGCAAGCAGGCCGCGGCCGAGTAGCGGCGGCAAGAAGAAGAAACAAGCGGGAAGGGCGTCAAGGATGCGTATCGTCTTCAACGGCCAGCAGGCTTTCGGCAAGGCCGTGCTCGAGGAGATTCTGAAGCAGGGCAAGGACGAAGTCGTTGCCGTCTACTGCGCCCCGGATCGCGAGGGGCGGCCGGTCGACCCCTTGAAGGAGCTCGCCGCATCCAAGGGCCTGACGGTCAAGCAGCCGCCCTCCTTCAAGGATCCCGCCGTGGCCCAGGAGATGAAGGCGTTGAAGCCGGACATCGGCGTCATGGCCTATGTGACGCTCTTCATTCCCTCCGACGTCTGCAACACTCCGCGCCTCGGCACCATCCAGTACCATCCCTCGCTGCTGCCGCTGCATCGCGGCCCCAGCTCGATCAACTGGCCGATCATCCAGGGCGCGACCAAGACCGGGCTGTCGATCTTCTGGCCCGACGACGGCCTGGATACCGGTCCGATCCTGCTCCAGAAGGAGGTGCCGATCGGTCCCGACGACACGCTCGGCTCGCTCTACTTCGACCACCTCTTCCCGATGGGCGTCGCGGCCATGATGGAGGGGATCGAGCTGGTGAAGGCCG
Organism: Kiloniellales bacterium; assembly: GCA_050728975.1. Classification (GTDB taxonomy): domain Bacteria; phylum Pseudomonadota; class Alphaproteobacteria; order Kiloniellales; family JBOHKJ01; genus JBOHKJ01. The sequence continues at coordinate 1,497 of JBOHKJ010000115.1, forward strand.
GCAAGGCGCCGAAGGTTCCCCAAGACGAGTCCAAGGCGACCTACGAATCCTGGTGCCGCAAGGCCGATGCCGCAATCGACTGGTCGAAGCCGGTGGCCCAGGTCTACAACCTGATCCGCGGCACCAATCCGCAGCCGGGCGCCTGGACCACCCACAAGGGCACTACGCTGCAGATCTTCGAGAGCGCGCGCAGCGACGTCAAGGGCGCCCCGGGCGAGGTCCTGGCGGTCGAAGGCGACAGCGTCACGGTCGCGGCTGCAGACGGCGCCATTCGCGTGCTGCGCGTGCGCCCCGACGGCGCCAAGAAAGCAGGCGCCGGAGAGTGGGCCGCCGGCGTGGGCCTCAAGAAAGGCGACAAGCTGGGCTAGCGTCGTCCCGCCATTCGTTACGCGGCGGAAATCTGCGCAAAGAGGGCGCGGGCGGAACGGCAACGGCCCAAGCCGGCCGGCGATAAAGGCGAGCCCGGTCGGGGGGCAGGGGCGCGGTCCTCCGAAAGCGGCCGCAGGGACAATTCGAACGCCGCCAAGGGCGCGAAGCGGAGGAAAGGGAGACTATGCCGAAGAGCGATATCGAGATCGCCCGCGAAGCCAAGATGCAGCCGATCGGAAAGGTCGGCGTAAAGCTCGGGATTCCGGAAGAGAAGCTGCTGAGCTACGGCCCCTACAAGGCCAAGGTCGACATGGGCTTCATCGAAGGGCTGAAGAGCAAGCCCGACGGCAAGCTGATCCTGGTCTCGGCGATCACGCCCACCCCGGCCGGCGAGGGCAAGACCACCACCACCGTCGGCCTCGGCGACGGCCTCAACAAGATCGGCAAGAAGGCGGCGATCTGCGTCCGCGAGCCTTCGCTCGGGCCCTGCTTCGGCATGAAGGGCGGCGCCGCCGGCGGCGGCTATGCCCAGGTGGTGCCGATGGAAGACATCAACCTCCATTTCACCGGCGACTTCCACGCCATCGGAACCGCCAACAACCTGCTCGCCGCCCTGATCGACAACCATATCTATTGGGGCAACGAGCTCGGCCTCGACACCCGCCGCATCTCCTGGCGACGGGTTCTCGACATGAACGACCGCGCGCTGCGCCAGGTCGTCTCCTCGCTCGGCGGAGTGGCGAACGGCTTCTCGCGCGAGGACGGCTTCGATATCACCGTCGCATCCGAGGTGATGGCGATCTTCTGCCTTTCGACCGACCTGAAAGACCTGGAAACGCGCCTCGGCCGGATCGTGGTCGGCCAGACCCGCGACCGCAAGAACGTCACCGCCGCCGACCTCAAGGCCGCGGGCCCGATGTCGGTGCTGCTGAAGGACGCGCTCTCGCCCAATCTGGTGCAGACGCTGGAGAACAATCCGGCCTTCATCCACGGCGGGCCGTTCGCCAACATCGCCCACGGCTGCAACTCGGTGATCGCCACCAAGACGGCGCTCAAGCTCGCCGACTACGTGGTGACCGAGGCCGGTTTCGGCGCCGACCTGGGCGCGGAGAAGTTCTTCGACATCAAATGCCGCAAGGCGGGCCTGACGCCGGCCGCGGCGGTCATCGTCGCCACCGCGCGCGCGCTCAAGATGCATGGCGGCGTCGGCAAGGCCGATCTCGGCAAGGAGAACGTGAAGGCGGTCAAGGACGGTGCCGCCAACCTGGCCCGCCACCTGAAGAACATCGCCGCCTTCGGGGTGCCGACGGTGGTTGCCATCAACCGCTTCATCACCGACAGCGACGCCGAGATCGAGGCGGTCCGCGCCACCGCCAGGGAGCTGGGCGCCGAGGCCATCCTCTGCAACCACTGGGCCGACGGCAGCAAGGGCACCGAGGAGCTGGCGAGGCACGTGGTGGGCCTCGCCGAAGGCGGCACAACACGCTTCGCGCCGCTCTATCCCGACGAGATGCCGCTGGTCGAAAAGGTCCGCACCATCGCCACCAGGCTCTATGGCGCCAAGGACATCGGGGTCGACAGCAAGATCAAGGCCCGGTTCCAGGAGCTGGAGGACGCCGGCTTCGGCAAGCTGCCGGTTTGCATGGCCAAGACCCAATACTCCTTCTCGACCAATCCGGATCTGAAGGGCGCGCCCAGCGATCACATCGTGCCGGTGCGCGAGGTGCGGCTTTCGGCCGGCGCCGGCTTCGTTGTCGTCATCACCGGCGAGATCATGACCATGCCGGGCCTGCCGCGGGTCCCTGCGGCGAACTCCATCAAGCTCAACGACAAGGGCCAGATCGAAGGCCTGTTCTAAAGCGGGGCGCAATCGCGCGAAGCCGGATCGAGGTTCCACGCGAGGGTTGTTTGCCGGCGCCCTCTCTGCCATAGACGACCGCGCCATGGCAGAGACACTCATTACCGACGGCGCCATCACATTCGTCGTGCCGAGCGCCGACCTGCTGGATGGTTACGCAGCGGCGCTGGCGACCGGCTGGTCGCCCAATACCGAGCGCGACGTCAGCGCCGAGGAGTTCGAGGGCATCCGTCGCGATCCTGTCGGCTTCCTGCGCGACTACAACGATCCCGAGGGAAGCATCAAGCTGTCCGACGGCCGGCTGGTGCCGAAGCTGCCGTTCCGTCAGTTCTGGATTGCCGACGGCGAGTTCTGCGGCGGCATCAATTTCCGCTTCCGGCCCGGCAGCGAGGAGCTGCCGCCCTACTGCTCGGGCCACGTCGGCTATTCGATCGTGCCCTGGAAGCGCAATCGCGGCTACGCGCGCCGCGCGCTGGCGCTGATGCTGCCGATCGCCCGCTCCGAGGGGATGGCGCGGGTCAAGGTCACCTGCGACGTCGGCAACGAGCCCTCGCGCCGCGTCATCCTGGCTTGCGGCGGAATCCTCGCCGGCACCGAGCCGCCGCTCGGTCTCGGCGAAGAGCTCAAAGAGGCCTACTGGCTCGCGACCTGAGGAGTGCATCCATGGATCGGCCACTGACCGAGCTCGAGTTCGATTGTCTCTCCTGGCATGACAACCTGATTTATGGCCTCCGCTTCGAGATCGGCGAGCCGGAGCGACAGGACTGGAGGAGCGAGCTGGTGCTCGATATCGACTACGTCGTCGAGTGGCCGTGTGGCGCGGGTGCGGCGGCGCAGTTTCGTGTCGCGCCGGCTACGCTTACTTTCCGCGACGTGACCAACCTCAGCGCCGCCTTCGATTTCGGCGACGGCGAGTGGCAGGTCGCGCCGCGGCCGCTGTCGATCGACCGCATCGGGCGCAGGCTGCTCGATCCGGCCCGGCAGAAAGTGTGCCTCGACCGCCCCTACTGGCGCTGGCTGATCGCGCTCAACGATCCCTCGGGCGGCGAGATAGCCTTCGGCGCCAGCGGCTTTTCCCAGGCCCTGCGCGCCGAGCCGCTGCTGACCGGCCAACCGTTCCTGCCGCGCGACGCGCGGAGTTAGGTACCGCGCCGGCCGCCAGGGGGCTGGCGTCGCCGCCGAACGGCGGCCTATCATCCGCTCCCTTCGCGGATTACCCGCCCAACGCCCCATGGATGCGGTCACCTCATTGCCGAGCCTTGCCGAGATCGAAGCGACCGCTGCGCGGATTGCGCCCTATGTGGTGGCGACACCGACCCTCCGCTGGCGTGACCCTTTCGTCGAAGAGGTGCTGGGCGACGGCGCATTGCATCTCAAGTTCGAGTTCCTGCAGAAGACCGGCACCTTCAAGGCGCGTGGCGCGGCGAACAATCTGCTTTCGCTGAGCGCGGAGGAGCGCAAGCGCGGCGTCACCGCTTTTTCCGCCGGCAATCACGCCATCGCCGTTTCCTATGCCGCGGGCGCGCTCGGCGTCTCGGCCAAGGTGGTGATGCACAAGGCCGCCAATCCGGCGCGCCTTGCCGCCGCGCGCAGTTACGGCGCCGAGGTGGTGCTGGGCGAAAACATCGCCGAGGCCTTTACGCTGGTCAATCGCATCAGGGAAGAGGAGCGGCGGAGCTTCGTCCATCCCTTCGAGGGCGAGCGCACGCTGCTCGGCACCGCCACCGTGGGGCTGGAGATCGCCCGCGCGGTGCCGAAGCTCGACGCGGCGCTGGTCGCGGTCGGCGGCGGCGGCCTGATCGGCGGCGTCGGTGCCGCGCTGAAGCAGTTGCAGCCCGACTGCGAGGTGATCGGCGTCGAGCCGGTCGGCGCCCAGGGCCTGACCCGGAGCCTCGCGCTCGGCCGGCCGCTGGAGAAGGTCGAGGTCGAGACCATCGCCGATTCGATGGGCCCGCCGCTCCACACGCCCTACACCTTCGGCATCTGCAAGCAGGTGGTCGACCGCATGGTGCTGGTCGACGACGACGCGCTCTGCCGCGCCATCGCGCTCGCCTTCCAGCGCCTCAAGCTCGCGGTCGAGCCGGCCTGCGTCGCGACGCTGGCGGCGCTCGCCGGCCCGCTCAAGGGTCAGCTCGCGGGAAAACGCGTGCTCGCGCTGCTGTGCGGCAGCAACATCGACGCCGCGACCTACGCGCGCTATCTCGAGCGCGGGCTGGCGGCCTGAGTACCCTCACAATCCTTTGTAATCCCTAGAGAGCTGTATGTCTTCGCAGAGTCCTGCCACAGCCCTTGCCGCAGCCCGTCCGCTCGACTGGCTGCTGCTGACCTTCCTGGCCTCGATCTGGGGCGCCTCCTTTCTCTTCATCAAGATCGCGGTCGTGGACGTAACCCCGATGACGCTGGTCGCGTTGCGCCTGGCGATCGCGGCGGTGGTGATGGCGCTGGTCGCCCGCGCGCTGGGCGCACGCCTGCCGAGCGATCTCGCCACCTGGCGCCAGTTCGCCGTGATCGCCTTCGTCGGCAACCTCATTCCCTTCTGGCTCATCACCTGGGGCGAGCAGGAGATCGACAGCGGTCTGGCCGCGATCCTGATGGCCACCATGCCGCTCGCCACCGTGCTGTTGGCGCACTTCTTCACGCCCGACGACCGCCTGACTCCGACCAAGCTCGCCGGCATGCTACTCGGCTTCTCGGGAATCCTGATCCTGGTCGGCTGGGAAGCGCTGACGGGCTTGGGCTCGCAGGCGCTGGCCCAGCTCGCGACAGCCTTCGCCGCGACCTGCTATGCGGTCAGCAGCGTCTTCGTGCGCGCGAGCGGGCTCTCGCGCATCTCGCCGCTCGCAACCTCGACCGGCGTGCTGCTGGTCTCGGCGGCGCTCGCGCTGCCGCTCGCCTTTCTCCTCGAAAATCCGCTCGACCTCAGGCCGAGCGGTCAGTCGATGCTGGCGATCGCCGCGCTCGCCATTCTGTCGACCGCGCTGGCCTATCAGATCTTGTTCCGCCTGCTGGCCCGCAACGGCGCCACCTTCATGGCGCTCAACAACTATCTCGTGCCGCTGTTCGGCGTGATGTGGGGCGCCCTGGTGCTGGCCGAGCGGCCGGAGCCGCGGGCGCTCGGCGCGCTGCTGCTGATTTTCGCCGGAATCGCGCTGTCGCAGTGGCGCCCCCGGCGCTAAACTGCCGGCCGGCCGAAAGAGAACGAAAGCGTCCCTCGATGCTCCGCGCGCGCCTCCTGCTCGCCCTCGCTGCCGCCGCCTTTGCGCTTGCCGCCTGCGCCGAGGGGCCCTTCGTGGCGACCCCCGATCCCGACGCCGCCGCCGCCAACGGCATCGATCTCGACGCCCAGGAAGCCCGTCTGGCTTGGGAGCCGGCGCAGCAGACCGAGCTGATCACGCTCTGCTACAGCCGCCAGTTCTCGGAATCGGCCGAGCTCGAGGCGGCGGCGGTCGAGGCCTGCCCGAGCGGAAAGGTGAAGAAGGTCGCCGAGGACGCCTTCTGGAACGGCTGCCCGCTGCTGCAGTCCTATCGCGCCTCCTACCTCTGCGAGCCGCCAACGGTCGTCAAGGTGGAGTAGGGGGCGGGCGAGGACTCCGATGACCGGCAACGACAGCGCAGCGGGTAAGCAGGTAGCATTCAGTTTCGTATGCCCTAAGTGCGGCGACAAACACGAGGGCTCGCCGAGTATCGGATTTGCGTCACCTCACGGATGGGACGAAAGCTTTCGCGCGAAGGATCCCGAGAGCTACAAGCTGACCGAGGATCTTTGCATCATCGATAGCGATCGCTTCATACGATGCATCTTGGAAGTGCCGATCCTCGAGGCGGCGCAGCCGTTTCTTTGGGGTGTCTGGGTTTCACAGAGCCAAGAGAATTTCCGGCTCTATGCGGAGACATTCGAAAGCTCGCCAGAGCGCGTGACATTCGGCTACCTCTGCAACCGTATCCCGGAATACGCAGACACATTGAACCTGCATATGCACGTTCACTGGCAATCGAACAACCAGCGTCCGTGGCTGGAGATAGAGCCGGCGGAGCATCGCCTCTATTACGACTGGAAGGATGGCATCGCCTGGGATCGTGCAATGGAGTTGGCATTGCCGCTCCAGCATCAGGCTCTTAGCCGATGATGCCGGCGATCATTCCGCGCGCCACTCTGCCTTGACCTCCTCGTCGTCCTCGATTGTCGTTCGCGCTTCCCTGAGCGCAGCGAAGCGCTCCGGCGCGAGGCGGGCGAGCGCCCAGGCCGCCATGCCGCGCACCAGTGGCGCGGCGTCGTCCAACAGGCCTTCCGCGACCGGCGCCAAGGCCGTTTGGCCGCTGTTGCCGAGCGCGACCAGCACGTTTCGAACGAAGCGGTCGCGGCCTGTGCGCTTCACCGGCGAGCCGGCGAAGAGCTGGCGGAAGCCCGCATCGTCGAGCCGTGCCAGATCGGCGAGCCGCGGGGCGGTCAGCTCGGCGCGCGGCAGCAGCCCCGGCTCGCGGGTCGCGCGCGCGAACTTGTTCCAGGGACAGGCCGCGAGACAATCGTCGCAGCCGTAGATGCGGTTTCCCATCGCGACGCGGAGCTCGCGCGGGATCTGCCCCTTGTGCTCGATGGTGAGGTAGGAGATGCAGCGTCGCGCATCGAGCCGGTAGGGCGCCGGGAAGGCCGCGGTGGGGCAGGCCGAGAGGCAGGCGCTGCAGGAGCCGCAGCGATCTTGGTGGGCCGCGTCGGGCGCCAGCTCGAGGTCGGTCAGCACCTCGCCGAGGAACAGCCAGGAACCGAAGTCGCGCGACACCAAGTTGCTGTGCTTGCCCTGCCAGCCGAGCCCCGCCGCCTCGCCGAGCGGCTTTTCCATCACTGGCGCGGTGTCGACGAAGACCTTGACCTGGGCGGCGTGGCTCTCGTGCAACCAGCGCGCGAGGGCCTTGAGGCGTGGCTTGACGACGTCGTGATAGTCGCGCCCGCGCGCGTAGACCGAGATGCTGCCGCGCTCGCGCCGCTCCAACAGCGCGAGCGGCTCGCCCGCCGGCGTGTAGTTGAGGCCCAATACAATCGCGCTGCGCGCCTCCGGCCACAGCGCCTGGGGATCGCCGCGCCGCGTTTCCTTGGCGGCGAGCCAGCCCATGTCGCCGTGGTAGCCGCGTGCCAGATATTCGGCGAGGTTGACGCGCGCTTCGGCGCTCAAGGCGGCGCGGGCGAAGCCTACCGCATCGAAGCCGAGCGCCAGCGCCCGGTTCCGGATCTCGGCCTTGAGGTCTCGCTGCTTGGCCGCTGCCATCGTTGGATTCCTTCAGCGCGCCGGCAGGTCGCCCTGCGCTTGCAGCGCCGCGAAACCGGCCGCGAAGTCTGCCGTGGTGCCGGCTTCGATCGCGCCGCGCAGGCCCGCCATGAGCTGCTGATAGTAGTGCAGATTGTGGCGTGTCAGAAGGATCGGCCCCAGCATCTCGCCGGCCCGGAAGAGATGATGCAGGTAGGCACGGCTGTAGCCGCCACAGGTCGGGCAGGGGCAGTCTGGGTCGAGCGGGCGCGGGTCGTCCAGGTGGCGCGCGTTCCTCAGGTTGACCGTGCCGCGCCGGGTGAAGGCCTGGCCGGTGCG